>PMWR01000396.1:286-4710 GCA_003166055.1 Acidobacteriaceae bacterium | reverse complement strand
TTGTTGGAGAGAGCACGGGGCTGAGGCGGGTACTCAAGGAGATTGCAACCGTCGCTCCCACCGACGCTACCGTCCTCATTCAGGGAGAAACGGGAACCGGCAAGGAACTGCTGGCGCGCGCCATTCACCGGCTCAGTCCGCGAAACGAGAGAACGTTTATCAAGCTGAACTGCGCGGCGATTCCGGCCGGCCTGATTGAGAGCGAGCTGTTTGGGCATGAGAAGGGCGCATTTACGGGAGCGATCGGGCGCAAGATCGGCCGCCTGGAACTGGCGCACGAGGGCACGCTGTTTCTCGATGAGATCGGCGAACTGCCGCTCGATCTGCAACCCAAGCTACTGCGCGCCTTGCAGGAGCGGGAGATTGAACGGCTGGGCGGCAGCCGGACGATTCAGGTGAACGTGCGGCTGATCGCGGCCACCAATCGCGACCTGGCGAAGATGGTTGCGGAGAAGACCTTTCGCAGCGATCTCTTCTACCGGCTGAAGGTTTTTCCGGTATTTGCTCCGCCCCTTCGCGAGCGCACCGGCGACATTCCCATCCTTGTGCGCCATTTCGTGGCCGCGCACAGCCGGCGCATGGGCAAGGTGATCAAGAGCATTCCAGAAGGCACGATGCAGGCGCTGATTCGCTGGCAGTGGCCGGGAAACATTCGCGAGTTGGAAAACTTTCTCGAACGCGCCGTCATTCTCACCAACGGACCGGTGCTGTATGTCCCGCTTGCGGAGCTTGAGACTGAAGGGCAGGAGAACGACGGCGACGCGGAATCGGAAAGCCCTACGCTCCAGGCTGCCGAGCGCGAGCACATTCTGAAGGCGCTGCGCGACGCGAAGGGGCAAATCGGCGGCGATGATGGCGCAGCCGCAAAGCTGGGATTGAAACGCACTACATTAAACTCGAAGATCAAGAAGCTCGGCATCGAGCGAAGTGACTATATCTAGTCTCGGCGACTTCATTTCGTCACTTCGTTTTCGTCACACGATGTTCGGCCCTTGCGCCGCCTCTCCAGGTAAAAACGAATAACTCCTTTCATTTCATTTCCTCGCACAACTGCGTCCGCATGACGGCGAGTTTGGCACGCGCATTGCATTTACACAGGGCAAGGTGCAGGAATGAGCCCGAACATGTTACGGATCACAATCCAGGAAAAGCCCGAAGCGGCAGTCATCAAGCTGGAAGGGCGCATTGCCGGTCCATGGGTCGCCGAGCTGAGTAGGGTGTGGGTGGAAACGGCGCCGCAACTGACTTACAAGAATCTCGCTCTCGACTTACGCAATGTTACGTATGCGGACGCGGCAGGCACGCAAGTTCTCAGGGGTATCTACGCACAGACCCGCGCCGAGCTTGTGGCAGGCACGCCGTGGACGCAGTTTCTAGCCGAACAAATCACGCGCGACAGCGCACAACCCGTTGAAGAGGAGCTTTAACATGCAGACCATGCACAATGCAGTGAGCGGTTCCCCAAACCACACCCCACTGGCCGGCGATTTCTTCAACAAGTTGTCCGCGGCCGCACTCCATGACCTGGAGGCGCTGATTTTTCCGACGGCGTACCCGTCGAATGTCCTGCTTTTCTCGGAGAAGCAGATACCGCAGGGAATCTACATCGTCTTCTCCGGAGAGGTGAAACTCTCAATGAACTCAAGCGACGGCCGGCGTCTGATCCTGCGGATCGCCAAGGCTGGCGAGGTGCTTGAAATGGCTTCGGCGGTGAGTGGCGCGCAGGCCGAGATGACGGCGGAGACGCTCTATCCATCGAAGATTGCAATCATTGAGCGCAGCGAGTTTCTCGGCTTCCTCATGCGTCATCCAGAGGTGTATCAGACCCTCTCGGTAGAAATCAGCCGCAGCCTGAATCGCACTTACGAACAGTTGCGCACGGTGGGGCTGTCTTCCTCGGCGCCGGAAAAGCTTGCCCGGCTATTACTCGATTGGGGTGAGAACGGCCAGAAGACCGAGAACGGGATGCGCTTTCATTTTCCGCTCACGCATGAAGAGATCGGCGAATTCATCGGCACCTCGCGGGAGACGGTCACGCGCACTCTAACCACATTCAAGCAACGCCAACTGGTGGCGTGTCACGGCGCAACGCTCACCATTCCGAACCGCATGGCGCTGGCAACATTTGCGCACTGCTGATCGCCTGCAGGGGCGCTGACAGTCAGTGAAGGGTACGGGCTTTGGCCCGTATTGCGAAGGCAGGAGCTTGTTGGGCCTCAATCCAGGCGGGGTCATTCTTCGATTTTCCCCCGGTGGCCGAGGCAACGGCTCGCAGTCCGACCTGGTCGCAAGGAAGAAAGGTCCGTACTCTTCACGGCTGCTGTTCTCGCTCGAGTTACCGGCGCGATTCCCGCAGGTCACATACTTGAGATACCTCCCCAGAGGAAAACTCCCAGAAAGCCTTCACGATACAATTGCACCCAACTGTTTCGTGGAGGTTTTATGCGCAGGATGCTTTTTGCTTTGCTCGCACTCGTCTTTGCTGTTCCCGCCGCGGCGCCGTTGATGGGACAGGGCGCGCCGCCGCAGGGAGGCGCCGCTCAACCGTACACGGTGGAGTACTACTACAAGCTGCAGTGGGGCCATCAGCAGGAGTTCCTGCAACTCTTCCTCAAGAATCACTACCCGCTGCTCAAGAAGATTCAAACTACGGGGCGCATTCTCTCTGTGAAGATTGAGTCGCCTGCGTACCACACCACCGAAGATGGCCGCTGGGATTATCGCGTGACGATCACGTACAAGAACTCGACCGTCGCCACGACCACGAACCCCGATGAAGAAGCATTCATCAAGGAGTTGTGGCCGGATCAGGAGACATACAAGAAGGAAGAGCAGCGGCGGTTTGAGATCCTCCTCGCCCACCAGGACTTGCCGGTGACGGATATTACGCCGAAGTGAAAAGGGCTGGGAATAGGGAATAGGGGCTCTGGAGCATTGTGGCGCCCTGGCGGAGCGGATGAAGAAGTTCAGAGATTCACATACGCAAGCCGTCGGATCCTGAACGACAGCTTCTGCCGAGCGGCAAGCATGCTGCTCCCTATTCCCTGATCCCTGCTTTATCAATGTGCGAGCAGATAAACGCCAACACAGACCAGCACGGCGGCGGTCCAGCGGCGGCGGTCGACGTTTTCCTTGAGGAAGAGCTTGCCGGCGATGGCGTTTGTGACCAGCGTAAGCGAGGCGGACGCGGGCGCGACGAGGCTCAGGTTCAGGTGGTTCAGGGCAAACAGCAGTGCGAAAAAGGCGAGGGCGAGAAAGCCGACGCCGGCAAAAAAGAGCGGGCAGGTGACGACGGCGCGAATGGCGCCCTTCAAGCCGGAGTGGGCGCGAATGTCGTCGAGGTCGCCGATGGATTTCATGGCGGCGGCGGTGAGAACCTCGCCGGCGGTAGAGCAAAGGACGACGGCGGCAATCATAGCCGATGCGGCCCAGGGGCCAGGGTGAGCGACAGGAGCAAGCATGATCATAGAGCCTGCTCCTGTTCGATCCTGTCCTTATCGAGGCCAGCAACCGGTTTTTCGGCGGCAGGGTCTGTTGCCGTGCTGAGAATTGGAGGCTGTGCGGCTGGCCGTTCCGTGAGAGATGGCCCATTCGCGACAAAGCCTACGCCGAGGGTAATCAGCACAATGCCGGACCAGCGTTCAAGCGAGATGGGTTCGTGAAGCCAGAAGCGGGCGAAAAGGGCGACGATCACGTTGCCAAACGCGGTGGCGGGGAGGACGAAGGTGAGGTCGGCCCAGGAGAGCGCGGTGAGGTAGCTGGCGAAGAAGCCGATCAGCAGAGCAATGCCGAGAGCGATCCAGGGAGTGAAGACAGCGGCGATGAGCGTGATGGGATGTGCGAGGGAGATGGCGGGAAGGGTGGTCATGCCGCGCGAAAGGCACGTGTCGCCGAGCGGGGCGCAGATGGCGACCAGCGCGAGGATCATGTATTGCCGCAGCGATAAGGTGTGGTGAGCCATCTGTTTTTCGATGATTCTTTGGAGGTTTGGTTGCGGGGTTGCAGTGTGGAAAGGCCCGATGGCCGATGGTTTGCCTTTGTGGTCTCCCACCCATCGCAAAGAGCGCGATGGATGGGGCACCCGCCAAGTTCATTCAATCGACTTCACACCGGGATAAATCCCCGGTCTACCATTCTGTCCAAGAAAAAGAGGGCGGGCGCCTTTGCGCCGCCCTCGGTTGAGTCCGTTTATGGTACGCCTATGCACCGGCTTTAGCTGGGGTGACCGGGTCCGCCTGGTGGGCCCGCGTTGCCTTGACCGCCTTGTTGCGCTGCGCGCGCAGCTTCATGAAGGCTTTGGCTTCGACGTAGAGGCGAGGCACATCGCGGTTGACGACGGCCTTCCACACCACGCGGAATGCTGCCTTGGGGCGGAAGTAGTATTCGTCGTAGAACTTGTGCACCATCTCCATGACGTAGTCGAC
>PMWR01000396.1:0-215 GCA_003166055.1 Acidobacteriaceae bacterium | reverse complement strand
GAGGTGCAGGACCAGGTGATGCCAAGGGGCTTGAGCTTGGAGCAGAGCTCGATGGTGCGCGCCTTCTGGATGTTGAAAGTGTCGTCGTCGAAGAAGAATTCCTTGACCTGGGGGAAGTTTTCCTTGGCCCACTTGAGCTCGGCGGCGACGTCATCGGTGGACCGCTTGCGCCAGGCGTGGCCACTGAGGGTCTGGGGCCAGAGGCAGAAGGTGCA
>PMWR01000399.1 GCA_003166055.1 Acidobacteriaceae bacterium | reverse complement strand
CAGGCAGGGCGGCAAATCCACGGCAAGTTCTCCGCGGCCCCGCATGGCTTCGCACTCGGCTTCAATCCACGTCAGCATGTTCGCTGCCCATTGAGGCGAAGCAATCCCGGTCAGAATCGCAAGACTGTTGCCAAGCAGGTCAAACCGGTCGCTGCTCATGACTTTGTATGAATAAAGTGCGTAATAGGGCGCCGTTGGCTCCACAAGAGCCTCGTGCTCATAGCTATTCTTCAGTTCGCCGCTGACTTCCAGACGGCTCATCAATCCGCGCATTTGCTCGGCAGATTCATGCTCGCCATACAAGCGAAGATAGGCATAGACGATCATGTTCACGTACAGCCCGTAACCCATCACATACTGTTCATCACGCCAATCGCTGGTGGGCAACTGTGCGACCATCACCCGATCATCCGGGCTCTGGTACTGCATCCAGCGCAGGGCCTTCTCTGCCGCCTCAAGAAGAAACTCCGGCTGATTCGTCGATACTCTGTAGAGAGCCAGCCCGAAGAGAAAGAGCGGCGTCGAATCGCTGGAGCCTCGGTTGGCTGGATCGTGCGCGAGAGATGGGATGTGACCGTGCACGGTCTGATTGTCGGCAAGCGCTACCAGTGTACGTTCCAGAGCGTCCGCAAGTTGCTCGTTGCCCGTGGCCAGAAAGCCGAGAGCTGAAATCATCAGGTCCCGGGTGTACGGTTCCGGGTATCCCCAACCAGCGGTTCGAGGCAGTCCTTGAAACGGTCCCCGTGCGTTATGCAGTAGGATTTGTAGAGCCGCCTCTTTAGCCTGCTCGATAACAATTCGCGACTTATCGTCGAAAGACATAAACACCTCGCTGGCGTGCTGGGTTGAGGGAGCGAACATTCGCGCATGATTACTTTTTACTGAATACCCAATCGGTCGGAAACGATCTCCACGAATTGCTTTGCAACCTGGCGATAGTCGAATAACTCGACCACGCGTTTTCGGCCCGCTTCTCCCATGCGCCGGCGCAAAGCGCTGTCCTGCATGAGAAGACGAAGGTACTTTGCGATGTCGGGTACGCTGGCTCTGTACTCGGCTGTCCGAGGATTTGGAAACACGATGCGATGACTTTTCTCATAGTCGTGCCCTTCGCCGTAAAGTGCCTCAGTGATTTNNTCGATTGCGATCACTGGCTTTTCGCAGGCGTTCGCCTCCACCTGAATCATGCCAAACCCCTCCAGCCGCGAAGGCGCAGCATAGATATCGCAGGCAGACAATAAATAGGGCATGAAATTCTGCGAGACGACATTAGTCGAGAAAATAACCTTCTTGCCGATGCCCAGGTCTGCCGCCAGTTTGAGGTCGATCAGGTTTTGTTGGTCAGTGCGGGGTTGAGGCCATACCTTACAGACATATCTCCAGTCGGGGACCTCGCTATCAATCAGCGCCAATGCCTGCATAACCTCCTGAGCACCTTTGGAAGCACCATCGCCGCCTGCGGTCAGGATCATCAATTGGTTTCGCGAAATTCCCAAATCCTCGCGAATCGATTGGACCTTCAGGTCATCGCGGCTATGCGGCGCGTAGCGATCTGTGTCGCAACCTACGGGCAGTACCACAATGTTGTCTCCCTTGATGCCGTCTCGGATATAGACCTCCTTAACCCAGTTGGAGGTGACCAGAATCAGCGGCAGAGCATTCAGCACGTCACGGTGTTCCGCGATGTAACCATCGGCCACTAGCCAAGGCACTGCCTTCATTCCAAACTGCTGCGGGTGCAGAACTAGGTTCGGAACATGGCCCCAGAACCCCACGCCCACCACAATATCCGGTCGAAACCAGCGATAGTACCACTCCTTCTCTAAATCAGATTCCAGGTGGACTGGGTGGACGTCCACACCCATCTCGGACAGGCCCCTGCATAACAGCTCACCTTGCAGGGCCAAGCCTGCCGCCGGCGCCGGATATTCGCTCAANNGTCGAAGCACCAGAATCCTTCTTCACGAGGAGCTGTTCTCGCTTCCCAACTGTCGATGCCATACCCGTAAACGTTCGTAATCAGCCGACGCTTTTCAAGCCAGACGTTCTCCGCCAACATGTCTCTCCGATCTGCATCTTCGCGAACCCGAGGCAAGTGCGCACGCCCTCCATCTTCGTAAGCAAAAAGCCATAGACGGTTTGTGGCGATGCCGCCCGATTGCCAAAGGTCAACAACGCTTCTGCAGCACTCCTCATGCCGTCGGTGACGTGTGTATTCGCCCTTTGGGCCATGGGTGAGAATCAGGCTGTAACTGTTTCCAGCCAATAGTCGTGCTATGGTTTCCCGAATCTGTTCGATTGGTAGCGGCACTTGGTCGGGCTCATCATCCAAGTCCGCCATCTCACCCACCGCCCCCAATTCCTCCAGGACCCGGCGGAACTTTGGAGCACGGTCCGGATCGGATGCTCTGCAAAGAGTCACTACCCGCCAATCAAATTCCGGATGGTCCAGAATGTAGCCGCCGCACCAGAGTGTCTCGTCGTCCGGGTGGGCGATGACAACAGCGACGCGCTGGCGAGGGCCAGGTATCACCTCATCGTGGCGGGATGGGGTCACTGTTCTCCACGGAAAACGCCAAAGGGGCGATTATCCCTTTCCTCGCTCATCCAGTTACACCTCGATCGTGAAGCCCTGCTTTTGGGCAACAGACTTGATCAATCGGGAAAACGTGCTGTAGTGCTGCGCCATATTTGCCGACCATGACAACCCGTCGGTACGCCCAATTCTTTGCCAGTACTCCTGAAGAGTCCGGTCGTAGGCGTCAATCGCCGGCTTTAGGACCTCCGGATGATACTTCTCGTCATGACGGAAGCTCTCGATCGACATGCGGGGCTTTTGCGGAGACTCTTCTGCAACATAGCCGAGTACAACCCCGTCTACTGGGAACGTGTTCGGCGGCAACCCAAGCAGATCGATCATTGCCTGCGGGTCGCGGCGAATTCCGCCTATGGGGACTAACCCGAGGCCAGAAGCGCGTGCCGCAATCATGAGCGTCGCCATCGCGATTCCCGCATCGCTGACCGCGGCCAGAATCCCTTCAAGACTGCGCTGAAATACCTGTACGCCACCGGCTTTCTCGACGCCCAGGCCAGTCTTATAAAGATCGACGACGACCGCGATGAACACCGGCGCCTGCGCAATCCATAGCTGGCCACCGGCAATTTCGGCTATGCGCGCGCGGCTGTCTGCATTGCGCACCACAACGAGCGAAATCTCATGGCTGTTGGTGGATGTGGGAGCACGACGTGCGGACTCAACAATGGCTTCAAGAATGTCTTCCGGGATTGGATCGGTCTTGTAGCTGCGGCTGCTGTGATGCGCCTGCAACAGGCGGACTGTTTCATTCATCGTGGCTCCTCATTCTTATCTACGACCACTTTCAACAGAGCCGCCAGACAAACTTGAGATGGACTGCATTGATTCTTTCCCTACACGCTCAGCGCCGGGTAGTCGGTATAGCCATGTGCCCCCGATGTAAAGAAGGTGCTTCCGTCCGGCACATTGAGCAGCGAATTGCTCGTAAACCGCGCCGGCAGATCGGGGTTCGCGATAAAGAGCTGGCCGAAGGCTACTGCATCCGCCTCACCGTCTTCGATGACCTGATTCGCTTGTGCCAGCGTGTATTTTTCATTCGCGATGTATACGCCTCCGAATTGCTTCTTGAGTTGCGGACCCAATCGGTCGGGTCCGAAGTACTCGCGCGCGAACAGGAAGCCCAGCCCGCGTCTGCCTAGCGCACGCGCCACATAGCCGAATGTTGCCGGCGGGTTTGAATCATGCATATCTTGGGAATCGCCGCGCGGCGCCAGATGCATACCCACGCGCTTTGCGCCCCAAACAGAGATCACCGTATCGGCCACTTCAAGCATGAGCCGGGCGCGGTTTTCAATCGATCCGCCATATGCGTCGGTACGATGATTGGATCCGTCCTGCAAGAACTGATCGAGGAGGTAACCATTGGCCCCATGGATTTCGACGCCGTCAAAACCAGCCTGTTTCGCGTTCTCGGCTCCTTTGCGGAAGGCTTCAACGATGCCCGGGATTTCGGATGTCTCAAGCGCGCGCGGCGTCACATATTCCGTTACTGGACGTACTAGGCTCACGTGGCCGGCAGGCCGGATCGCACTGGGAGCAACCGGAAGTTTACCTTCCAGAAAGCGTGGGTCCGAGATGCGCCCCACATGCCAGAGTTGTGCAAAAATCCGGCCCCTTGCCTGTTGAACCGCATTCGTCACGAGCTTCCAGGCTTCGATTTGGTCTGGCGACCAAATCCCCGGCACATTCGCATAGCCAACACCTTGCGGTACAACCGGGATGCCCTCGGAGATGATCAGGCCTGCCCCGGCACGCTGCGTATAGTATTCGGCCATAGGTTGTGTCGGAATGTGCTCTGGTGTGCCACGCAAGCGAGTAAGCGGAGCCATGATAATCCGGTTCGGCAGGTGGATCTCGCCGATCTGAATGGGGTCTAACAGAGAAATCATGAGAATAAGTCCTTCAGGAAAAGCGTTCTGTAACTTTGGATGTTTCCGACGGATGGAAGATGGCAAACTTGAATTTCCATGAGATATGCAAGGTGCGCAGGTTGGATGCAATTAGCCTGTAGTCGCTGAATCTCTGATTGAACTCGTCGCCGGGCGAATCATCTGCTCCCTTTTGCTCATTTCGCTTGTCTTCAGGGTCTGAGAACCGCAGCGATCAAGACTGCGAGTCCGTTCCATGCGATTTGCACCCCAATGCAGAGCAAAATGAACGCAACGACACGCAGAATGCCATGCGCAGTAGACGGAGGAATGATCTTGGTGATCTTTGGAGCATACGCATAGCAGAAATAGACGAGCACACTAAGAACGACTACAGCAAGAAACACCCCAATGTGCGCCAGAATGTCTGTTGAAACGACTCGAGTTGAAATGTGAGCGGTGAGTGTCAGCAGCGCGACAAGGGTCCCTGGGCCCGAGGTTACGGGAAAGGTGAACGGGTAGAATGCTCCCTGCTCAAGATATTGTTTCCGTGTTTCGTCTCGGACCTCGCTCTCCTCCTCCTTGTTCTTAATGATCGCGCGTGCATCCCTCTCGTTCAATACAGACCATCCCATCGCCGCTATCACAATGCCGCCGGAGAGTTGGACAATAGGCAAAGAAATTCCAAAGAAGTTGAGTATGGCTGCGCCCAGAAGTTCAATGATGGACAGAAAGATGATGTTATTGATTGCGATCTTGCGCGCAAGAGATCGATAGACGGCTGGTGGTGCTTCGCCGGCGAGCCCAAGAAACACGAGAGCCGACCCGAGCGGATTGATCAGCGGCAAAAGCACACTGAAGGCAATAAGAAACGACTTCCAAATGAGCAAGAATGGTCCCCTAACTTATGGCCTCAGTCCGTCGGCAGGCAGCGGGAGCTGATGTTGCCGGACTCGGCGACTGCTGCGCTGTCGGACCTGCACGCCGATTTCGTGCAAGGCTGGAAAAGCCTCCAACAAAACACGGGGATTGAATTGTCCCTTGTATACGGGCGGCGCCTTTCGGTCCAGACCAAACAACGAGTAGACCATCGTCTGCGCGGAGCGAATGGAATACTCAACTGTGAACACCGCATCGTCTGCGCCAAGGCACTCTACGCGCCACTGCTCCGAGCGCCCAATGCGATTTTCACTCTTAAATGCGGCAATGACTGTATCCAATTGAACAGATGCTCAGGTGCCCCAGAACAGAGAATCATGTTGAGCGCGCGAGCTCGGCTTCGGTAGTCGACGCGAGCCTTCAACGCTTCTTTATGACTTAAGCAATCAGAGGATCTTGCCTCAGTTCAGACCGCTCGGATACACCGTTGATCGAGTGATGGCGTCACCCACCACGCATCAGTTTGCAATAGCTTGCCCTGCTCAAGTGCTACCGGATCGGGAAACAACAAAGTGAATCCGCACCAGCAATTCAACCCGCAGTGCGGCCAACTCTCAGCTGCGCGAAATAGGCTGAACCACCCACGGCTTCATCCGAGTTTGAATATCAACGTCGGAAGTTTCGGTATCTGGTGGCAAGGGGTCTTTGCACACCACGCGGTCATGGCCGCGCAAGCGTCTAGACTGATGCGGGCGCATCGACAAATAGGCGCATCCAGTGAGTCTCGTGTCAATCAGGCGCATTGATCGGAAGTGTGGTGGAGTTGTGCATAATAGCCAGGTCAGCGGTACAGGGGGCCTACTGTGAGCCCAGGTAGTGTTGTCGGCCACGCATCGGACACTCAGGCGGTGCAACCGTCTCATGACATCGCCCCTAAAGGGCTATCAAGCGATGAAGCGCGCGCCCGTCTTGAAAAAGACGGTCCCAACGCAATGCCCGACACGTCTGCTCATCCGCTACGCAATGCATTGGCTAAATTCTGGGCGCCAGTACCATGGCTGCTTGAAGCGTCCATCGTGCTTGAGACCGTCCTCCATAAGTATTACGAAGCTGGTGTCATAGCAGCTCTGCTTTTTTTCAACGCGGCTCTCGCTTACTTCCAGGAAAGCCGCGCTCAGGCCACCCTTGCTGCTCTCAAAACCCGTCTGGCACTCAACGCCTCGGTCCAGCGAGACGGCGAATGGAAGACTGTACCGGCGGCGGAATTGGTATGCGGCGACCTGGTGAAGCTGTCGCTTGGCGGCGTGGTGGCCGCGGATGTGCACCTGACGGGTGGGTCGGTTGAGCTCGACCAGTCGATGCTTACGGGCGAATCCCTTCCCATTGACGCAGGTGCCGGCACAGACACATTTGCAGGGGCTCTGGTCCGGCGCGGCGAGGCCACCGCCATTGTAACGGCTACCGGTACTCGCACCAAATTCGGCCGCACAGCGGAACTTGTTCGGTCCGCACACGTAGTGAGTACACAGCAAAAGGCCGTCCTCAAGATCATCCGCAACCTGGCGCTCTTCAATTGCCTCATCATCGTTGCGATGGGAGCCTACGCCTATCACCATGCGATGCCGTCGAGCGAGATGATTCCGTTGTTGCTGACCTCGGTCCTTGCCATCATCCCAGTTGCATTACCGGCAACATTCACCCTCGCCGCTGCGATTGGAGCTCGTGCTCTCGCAAAGCAGGGCGTGTTGCCAACACGACTTTCCGCCGTGGACGAAGCTGCATCGATCGATGTATTGTGTTCAGACAAAACCGGGACTCTGACCCGCAACGAACTAACCGTCACAAGCGTTCGCCCACTGCCTGGATTCGACGAATCGCACGTTCTCGGGATGGCGGCGCTGGCGAGTTCTGAAGGGGGCCAGGACCCTGTCGATGCGGCCATTCGACTAGCCGCATCGCAAAAGACAGCCAACGACTTGCCAAAACTGACCGCTTTTGTTCCGTTCGATCCGGTTAAGAAAACCTCGGAAGCAACCGCGACAGATGCAAAAGGTAGTTCCGAGCGAATCATCAAAGGCGCGTTCACTGCGGTTGTCTCCCTCACTGCGCCTTCTCCCGCCGCGGCCGCTATCGCCGACGAACTCGAGAAGCAAGGTTTTAGAGTTTTGGCAGTTGCCGCGGGCCCGGCGACATCCAACCAGATCATTGGATTGATTGCCCTCAGCGATCCGCCGCGAACTGACTCGACCTCTCTTATCTCGGAGTTGAATGGTCTCGGCGTGCGCACAGTCATGGTGACGGGAGATGCTCCGGCCACAGCCGCAATCGTCGCTCAAGCGGTTGGATTGAAGGGAGCAGTCTGTCCGCCCGGCAAGCTGCCAGACGGCATTAAACCGGAAGACTTCTCGGTCTTTGCAGGTGTTCTCCCGGAAGGCAAGTTTGACCTCGTTAAAGCGTTCCAGAAGAGCGGACATACAGTGGGGATGTGTGGCGACGGCGCCAATGACGCGCCTGCGCTGCGCCAGGCTCAGATAGGCATTGCGGTCTCGACCGCAACCGACGTAGCTAAATCGGCCGCCGGCGTTGTTCTAACCGAGGCTGGGCTGGGCGGCATCGTTGCTGCTGTAAAAGAGGGTAGAGTCACGTTTCAGCGCATTCTCACTTATACACTCAACTCGGTAATGAAAAAGATTCTGCAGGTTCTTCTTTTGGCAGTCGGCCTGGTCATGACCGGGCATGCAGTCCTGACTCCGATGCTGATGGTCATTGTGATGATCACCGGTGACTTCCTTGCCATGTCGCTGACCACTGACAGGGTGCGGCCATCAAAGACGCCAAACTCCTGGCAGATCAACCGAATCACAAGTGCAGGAGTGATGCTCGGACTCTGCTTCCTTGCGTTCTCCACGGCAGTCCTGGCAGTGGGCAAATTTCAGTTGCATCTTGGCATCGAGGCACTTCAAACGCTGACCGTGGTCAGTATTGTGTTTGGCAGCCAGGCCACGACCTATATCATTCGCGGACGCCAGCATCTCTGGGGTCTGCGCCCCAGCATTTGGCTTGTACTTTCTTCAGTAGCCGATGTTCTTATCATTTCAACTCTCGCAACGTTTGGAATCGCAATGGCGCCATTGCCCATCGCGATCATAGCCACAGAGCTTGGCGCCGCGGTTGCCTTCGGTGCGATCCTGGACCTTGTCAAGATTCCAGTCTTTGTTCGCCTCGGTATTTCCTGAACACCCAAAATGCATCAAGCATCTACCGGCATTTGGCAAAAAGGCAAACGACAATTTTCCCTCAGACCGGGATAGCGGCGCCGCGAATGTGCTTTTTCGCAATCGCTTCGATCTCCGGCTCAGTCAGCGCGGAGAGATCCGCTGTCTCGGTGGCAATAATTCGCTGAAACGTCTCAGGATGATGGGTCTTCAGATATTCACTCAGGAAATCAACCGCGCTGCTCTTGCCCGTTGCGTGGCCGATGAGGATGATTGCTTCGGCATGGACAAGATCCGTGGCTATCTCCTCATAGTAGGATTCCTCCTCGGGAACATGATCACCCTTATAGTGGGCCTCTTTGCGATGGATCAAATGATGTTGGAATCCGAAAGGATCATACGGCTTGACGGTGACTTCATCTTCAGGACGGCGGTCGCCGAGATCGTGGTAAATGTGGGCGACATGATGGTCGATGACCACAACCATTCGTCCTATCTGGTGTGCTTTTGCGGGTTTCTCCAGTACCCCGGCTTCTTTTAG
>PMWR01000133.1 GCA_003166055.1 Acidobacteriaceae bacterium | reverse complement strand
CTGGTGGACCTGGGGCTGCTGCGCAATGCGGCGGTAAAGGTGCGCGCGGCTGTGGCGGCGCTGCTGGGTGTGGCTGGATGCGGTGCGGCGGTCTGGGCAATCAGCATGCAGACTGGATTCGGCTTATATGTGGAGCGGTCTCTGGTTCTAGCAAACGGAAGGGGCGTTGCGGTTGCACAGGTTGGAATCCTGGCACTCACGGCCCTCACGCTGCTGTTGTTCATCGACTCGGAATTCACCCGGCACGTAGGCGAATATGTTGCAGTGATCCTGATGGCGGCGTCAGGTGGTCTGATCGTTGCCTCTGCACGGGACCTGCTAGTAATTTTTGTTGGCCTGGAACTGTTGAGCCTGGGCCTTTACGTTCTAACGGCATTCGCGAAGAGTTCGGGCACGAGCGCAGAAGCTGCGATGAAGTATTACCTCTTCGGCGGGATGTCGGCGGCGTTTCTGCTGTTCGGGTTCAGCTATCTTTATGGATTGAGCGGCAGTCTGGATTTATATCAGATTCAATTCGCCATTGGGGAATCGGGTCCGAGTCCGCTGTTGTATGTGGCGTGGATATTCATCGTTGCAGGATTGGGGTTCAAGGTCGCAGCCGTACCCTTCCACCTTTGGGCACCGGATACATATGAGGGTGCCCCTGCCTCAGCTGCGGCGTTCATTGCATCAGTCTCGAAGGTTGCGAGCTTTGCACTGCTGCTCACCATCAGCGAGAACTTGCTCATGCCGGGGGGGGCGATTAGCGGCCAGCGAGATGTCGTCGAGCGCTACTTGCGTAATGGATACCTGGCATGGCAACCGCTTGCGGTGATTTTGCTGATTGTAGCTGCGGCCTCGATGATTGTCGGTAATCTAGCGGCCCTGGCGCAGGTCAGCGTTCGGCGGCTGTTGGCGTATTCGGCTATAGCTCATGCAGGCTACATTCTGCTGGGAATCGCGGCGCAACGGACGTATTCGGGGCAGGGAAGCCCGTTTCAGTTCCTTTTGAGCACGACTGGGCCGGAGTTCAAGAGCGCCAACGCTGTCCTCTATTACGTGCTGACTTACGGGCTGACGACGGTGGGTGCATTCGGCGTGGTTGGCGTGGTGGAGCGGGCCACGGGCAGCGATCGGATGGGCGCGTTTCTTGGGTTACACAAGAGGAACCCGATGCTGGCGGCAGTCTTGCTGGTGCTGTTTCTGTCGCTGGCGGGGATTCCGCCGCTGGTGGGATTCTGGGCCAAGTTTAATTTGTTTGCGGCGGTGCTTGGGGTTTCCGCGGGGCCGGTTCCGTTTGCGCTGGTGGCGCTGGCGGTGGGGATGAGCGCGGTATCGCTTTACTACTATTTACAAGTGCTGAAACGGGCTTACGTGCTGCCTGCGACGGATGAGACGGTGATCAAGGTGCATCCGGCAACGCTGATTTTGCTGGTGGGGATTGCGGCGGCTGTGGTGCTGCTGGGGGTTTTCCCGGCGGTGCTGCAAGGGTGGATTGCTGGATTTTATCCGGCAATGTAGTGCGGCGTGCGGGGGTGACGCAGGGGCTGAAGCCCTAATTCCTTTTGGCTCCTGTTTCGGCACGACTGAAGTCGTGCCCTTTCGCACACCTCATGTGGATGATGAGTGTCTGGCCGTGCCTAGAAGCCGATCTTGATGCCTTGCTCACCGATTACTGTGAAGACGTTCAGAAGATGCGCGAGGCCCAGCAGTTCTCGTACGCGCTTGCCGAGGTTTTTGAGGATCAGCTCGCAGCCTGCACTCTTGGTGGAAACGTAAATACGCACCAGCGTACCCAGGCCCATGCTGTCCATGTAGTTCACGTCGCAGAGATCGAGGGTGATCTTCTTTGTGCCGGGGAGGACTTTGCAGACCTGTGAGTAGAGGATGTTGCCGGTTCCAGAGATGAGCTTGCCGTGGCAGAGGATCACGACAACTTCGGGGCTGCAACGTTGAACATCGAGAGTGAGCGCACTCGATGCGGCTTGGTCGGGCATGAGGGACTTCCTTTTCGAGCCAGGGATGGGGAAGATGCGTGCTCCATGGTAATACGGCAGAGCGCCGCTTGGAATGAAAGATTTTCTTGCCCAGATTTATCGATTCGGGAATGCCTAAAAATCCGACCATGTGGATTGGTCGCTTCCCACCCATCGCGCGATGAAACTGCGCGATGGATGGGGCACAGAAGTTTAAACCTGAACTGAGTTAGCTGCGGAGGAAGTCCTTGGCTTTCTGGATGAGGACGTCGCGGCTGATGTCGGAGATGGCATTGGTGAGGGGAATGCCTTTGGGGCAGACTTCGACGCAGTTTTGCGCGAAGCCGCATTCCTGAATGCCGCCGTCGCCGGCGAGGGCGCGGAGACGCTCCTCTTTGAAGACCTTGCCGGTGGGGTGGTCGTTGAAGAGCTTGACCTGGGCGATGGTGGCTGCACCGACGAAGCCTGTGTCGTCGTTGAACTGCGGGCAGACTTCCATGCAGCAGCAGCAACTGATGCAATTCGAAAGCGGGTAGCTGGCTTCCTGCTG
>PMWR01000651.1 GCA_003166055.1 Acidobacteriaceae bacterium | reverse complement strand
CCGCACTAGAACTTTCTGCGCAGGTATTCAAACACCATGTACCCGATCAGTCCGGAGATAAGTGCGATTGCGAAGTTCGTGCCGGTGAAGATGTCGTTGAAGGCCAGGCCCCAGGTCTTTCCGCGGCCGTTCGTGACGGTGAATTCTCCCATGAGGAGATTCGAATAGAAGAGAAAGATGATGAACCCAATCTCAATGACGGCCCGCAGGGCAGAGATACCGCGAGGGCGATTTGGCTGTCTTGGGGTCATGGAGTGTCCATGGTATCAAGAATCGACCGCAGCGGATGCAAGGCATTCCATGAAAAGGGCCGGGTTGGCCGGTTTGACCCCCTCCGGGCAAGGGAACTAGCTTGAAGGAGTGCGGTGTCGCGATTTCGCGCCTCTCGTGCAAGGAGATTGGATGCAAATCGGAATTCGGTCCGCAGCCCTTTTACTGGGGCTGGCGGCGATGGCGGTCTACGGCGCGCAGGCGCAGGAGCTGAAGAGTTTTGAGCGGAAGATCGCCACCAAGGTGCTGCCTAACGGGCTGACCCTGATCATTTGCGAGCGGCCGGAAGCGCCAGTCTTCAGCTACACCACGTTTATCGATGCCGGAGACGTGAACGATCCGTCCGGCGAGAGCGGCCTTGCCCACATGTTTGAGCACNNGAGGCCGAGTACCTGAAGGCCGTGGGACGCGATCAGGCCAAGCTGGATGACCTGAAAAAGGTCTTTGTGGCCGCCCAGGCCGAGGCGGAAAGGTATGTGATTCCTAACCAGTTCACCGACGTGGCCGAGCGCAACGGAGCGGAAGGCCTGAACGCGGAGACCGGGTTGGACGATACGTCTTATTTCTGGTCGATGCCGGAAAATCGCCTGGAGCTTTGGGCGTGGCTTGAGAGCAGCCGTCTGGCTGATGTGGTGCCGCGCGAGTTCTACAAGGAGCGCTCCGTTGTAATCGAGGAGCGGCGCATGCGCACCGACTCCAACCCCGAAGGCAGGCTCTTTGAGCAGTTCGCGGCCACGGCCTACGTGGCCCACAACTACGGACGCAGCAACATCGGCTGGCCCAGCGAAGTGAGCCAGATTAATGCCACCGAGGCCATGGAATTCCACAGGAAGTACTACGTGGGCGCCAACATTGTGGTGGCCGTGGTGGGCGATGTGAAAGCGTCCGAAGCGATGCCGATGCTTGAGAAGTATTTCAGCAAGGTGCCGGCCGGTCCCAAGCCGGAAGAGATGACCACGGTCGAGCCGAAGCAGTTCGCCGAGAAGACCGTGACCATCCGGGAACAGACGCAGCCCATCTACATTGAGGGCTACCATCGTCCCGACTACCATGATCCGGACGACGCGGTATACGACGCCATCAGCGACATCTTCTCGAACGGGCGGGTCTCGCGGCTCTATCGCAGCCTGGTGCGCGACCAGCAGATTGCCGCGGAGGCGGTGGGGTTCAGTGGATTCCCCGGCACAAAGTACCCAGGCCTCTTCGTTTTTGGCGCAGTCCCTTTGCCGGGCCATACACCGGCGGAGATGCGTGACGCCATCCACAAAGAAATCGAGAAGCTGAAAACGACAGACGTAACCGACGATGAGCTGCAGATGTACAAGACGCGCACTCGCGCCGACCTGCTGCGCGGGCTGGCCGACAATCAGGGACTGGCCAACGATCTGGCCGAGTACCAGACTCGCTACGGCGACTGGCGCGAACTGTTCCTGCAATTGGACAAGGTGGACAAGGTGACCAAGGCCGACATCCAGCGCGTAGCCAACACGGTGTTTGTGGCCAGCAACCGCACGAGCGCCGAGATTGATACGGCAGCTCCCGACACGGCAACGAGAGCACCTGCGGCGAAAGATGGAGACGCGCAATGAACAGCCTGTCCAGGAAAGTTCTTTTGGAGATCGTTGCTGTTCTCGCCGTCTCGCTTACACCGATTGCGCTCGGCGCACAGCAGGAGAAGCCCTGGGAGAGAATCCCGATACCGAAGCTGCACGAGTTCAAGCCGCAGGAGCCCAGACGCATTGAGTTGAAGAATGGGATTGTGATCTTTCTTCAGGAGGATCACGAGTTGCCGTTTGTATCCGGATCGGTGCTCATTCCGGGGGGGTCACGCGACGAGGATCCAGCCAAGGCGGGCCTGATCGGTCTCTACGGCCAGACGTGGCGCACCAGCGGGACCGCCAAAATGAACGGCGACGCGATGGACGACCTGCTGGAGGCGAAAGCGGCGCACATTGAGACCGAGGGCGACGAAGATTCAACAGCGCTGGCCTGGGATTCACTCAAGGGCGACTCCGACCAGGTACTTGCCCTGGCTTTGGACTTGCTCTTTCACCCCAGGTTCAATGCGGA
Source organism: Acidobacteriaceae bacterium (assembly GCA_003166055.1). The sequence goes on along the minus strand of PMWR01000651.1, from coordinate 7,010 downwards.
AAAACTCGAACTGGCTCAACAGCAGGAAGCCACGGGCATTGTGCGGCGGAATGACGATGAATCGGGGATTGCCGACCGTGAATCCGCCAAGCTGGTCTACGGCGCCAACAGCCCCTATACTCGCCAGCCGGAGCTGAGCACCATTGGCGCGGTGACGGTGGACGATTTGACGGCCTGGCACGATCGCACCATTCGCGGCAAGCTGATTATCGGCATCAGCGGCGACTTCGATGCGGCAGCGATGGAAGCCAAACTGCGCGCAACCTTTGAAGGATTGCCGCCTGCGGTCGTTGCCCCGCCGCGCCACGATGTCTTTGCCGGTCCCACGCCGGGGATTTACTTCATCCAAAAGAACGACGTGAACCAGTCGAATGTGCAGATTGTGGGGCTGGGAACTGATCGCCGCAACCCCGACGTGCCTGCGCTTGCGGTGATGGACGAAATCCTGGGTGGCGGTTTTGCCAGCCGGTTGATGCAGAAGATACGTACCGAACTGGGCCTGGCATACGAAGTTGGCGGCGGATTTGCCTTCGACTACGATCATCCAGGCGAATTTCGCGTAGTGGCTCTCACCCAGAGCGCAACCACCGTTGAGACCGCAAAACAGGCCCTGGCTGAAATTGCGGGGCTGGCCGGCAGGCCCTTTACGCAAGAGGAGTTGGATCGGGCCAAGGACGACATTCTCAACTCGTTTCTCTTCCGCTACGACACCAGGGACAAGGTTCTGGCCGAGCGTGAACGGCTGGAGTTCTACGGCTTTCCGGCGAATTATCTTGAGACCTACAAGGCAGCTCTCGAGAAGGTGACAGTTGCCGACCTAGACGCCGTCGCAAAGAAATACGTCCACTCCGACAAGCTGGCTGTGCTGGTGGTCGGCGACGCGCCTCAAATCAAACCCGGGCTGGATGAGCTGAAACTGGGGCCGGTGCATACAATCGATATCACCATTCCACAGCCGAACCAGGCGCCGGCGGAGGAGAAAAAGCCGTGAGCAAGGAACTAGGCGGCAGCCCGGCGGAGAGCGCGAAGCTAGCTGTAGTGATCATGGCGGCAGGCAAGGGGACGCGGCTCAAGTCGCGTCGCCCCAAGGTGCTGCATGAGATCGGCGGTAAGCCGCTGCTGGGTCACGTCATCGCCGCCGCCGGTAACGTTGTGGCCATGGACGATATTTATGTTGTGGTCGGCCACCAGGCAGAGCGCGTAAAGGCTGCAGTTGCCGCCACCGGCGTGCATTTCGTTGAACAGCCGGATCAGCGCGGCACAGGGCACGCAATCCAGTGCGCGCGCGAGGCCATTGCCGGCTACGAAAACATCCTGGTGCTTTCCGGAGACGTGCCGCTCATCCGGCCTGAAACGATCGAAGAGGTCTGGGGCTTTCACCAACAGGAACAAGCGGCGATGACCATTCTGACCGCAGTTCCGGAAAATCCCACTGGCTATGGCCGTGTCCTGCGACCATCAAAAGATTCACCGGAAGTTGAGGCCATTATCGAGCAGAAGGCGCTCACCGCCGACCAACAGCAGGACCTCACCGAGATCAACTCCGGCATTTACGCTTTCCAAACCGCGCCGTTGCTGGCGCATCTCGAAAAACTCACAGCCAACAATGCGCATGGCGAGCTTTACCTTACCGACGTGGCCGGCCTGCTGGTTGCGGCTGGAGAGCGGGTTGTGGCCGTAGAGGCAGAATCGGCTGAAGAAGTGCTCGGAGCCAACACGATTGCCGAACTGGTAGCGCTGGACTCGACGCTGCGCGCCGCAAAAGCAGGTCGCTTGATGGCCGCAGGCGTCACCATTTTTCGCCCGGAGACCTGTGTGATCGATGCGGAAGTGGAAGTTGCGCCCGACACGGTGATTGAGCCCTTTGTCCAGTTGCTGGGCGCGACACGCATTGGTTCCGACTGCCTTATCCGCTCCTATTCGGTCCTGGAAAACTGCACGCTCGGCGATGCGGTGCTGATCCGCCAGGCTTGCATGCTGGAGGAAAGCACGGTTGCGAATGGAGCTAAAATCGGTCCATTCGCGCACCTGCGGCCTGGGAGCGAGATCGGCGAAGACGCGCATGTGGGCAACTTTGTTGAAACCAAGAAGGCGAAGCTGGGCAAGGGCGCAAAGGCCGGTCACCTGACNNTGAACAAGCACCCGACAAAGATCGGCAAGGACGTTTTTGTGGGCAGCGATTCCACGCTGGTGGCGCCCGTGACCGTCGAGGATGGAGCCTATATCGGCGCCGGCTCCTGCATCACCAAGAACGTGCCGGCAGGATCGCTGGCAGTTACGCGGGCTCATCAGATCGTCAAGGAGGGCTGGGTTGCTGCTCGGCGAGCCCGTCAGAAGCCACCGCAATAGCATGACCTCGCATCTCAAGTGAAATCAATGCCGGGAGAAAAATCGAGGATGGAGTACAACCAAGTTTTCTCCTGCGGATCATCTTTTTTGCGCCAAGGCTGAACCGACAGTCAAAATCTCGATGCGCAATGTCCGAAATGCGATTTGAGCCCCTTATTAATCAACCGCTTATCGAAAATCGCGTTGCGCTTGGTACATCTGTGAGCGTAGCGTTTCGTTACCAAGCCTGAAAGATTGGCTGCGGCAATGAGCAGTACGGCAAGGACTTAAGTTGGGGAGCAGTTCCACTTTTGAACCTGGCATTTCCCAAGGTTGGTAGTTTTTTGGAATTCTTTTGCTCTTCGACGCATCCGGTGGAATGAGGGTTCAAGATAGAGGTAGGGCAGGCCTCGTGGGAATACCTGATTCAGGCTGTCACTCCGATTCCGGGACGGTGAATCGGATGGGTACAATTTGATGGGATTCAGAAAGCGCAAGTACATTTGATGTGAAATCATGGTTCGCGATTTTCGATTCGATCCAGTTCCGGGGCGCTGGTTATACGGCAGTACTTGCCTCACGATAAGACGGCTTCGCAGCTATTGCCGTGTTGCGAAGTTCCAGGGGAGGAACCAGTTTGGCATCGAATCTGACGGCAAAAGGGGCGCCTGACCCAGAGGTCAAACAGCGCGCCGAAGGGGGAGAGCGCGGGTCGGGAAGACTGCGCCGCCCGGCACGGATTCTGGTGGTTGACGACGAGGCGCACGTCCGATCGATGATAGGCGCCACATTGGAGCGCCACGGATACGATGTGCAGTTGGCAACCTGCGGCCGCGATGCGTTGGAATCCCTGGCGCTGAACACCTTCGACCTGGTACTCACCGACATCGTGATGCAGGACGGAAACGGTATTACCCTTCTCGAACGCGTCCACGCGCAGCAGCCGAACCTTCCGGTTGTGATGGTGACGGCGATACACGACATCAGCGTCGCCATCGACACCATGCGTCGCGGCGCGTACGACTACCTGCTCAAGCCGTTCGAGCGGGAACACCTGGTGAGCACCGTGCAGCGCGCGCTGGACCACCGCCAGGCCCTGCAGGAGACTCACAACTACCAGCAAAGCCTTGAGCAAGTGGTGCGCGCACGGACCGAGATGCTGCGTCAGGCCATGGATGACCTGGAACACTCATACGATGTCACCCTGGAGGCGCTCGGCGACGCACTGGACTTGAAGGACTCCGAGACCGAGGGCCATTCGAAGAGGGTCACCGCCTACACCATCGCCCTCGCTCGGGCCATGGGCATCTCTCCCGCGGAGATCAAGGTCATTGCGCGCGGAGCGTTCTTGCATGACATCGGGAAGATGGCGATCCCCGATGAAATTCTCCGCAAACCCGGCACGCTGACTCCGGAGGAGCAGGATGTCATGCGGGACCACTGCACCCGCGGTTACCACATGCTGCGTAAAATCCCGTTCCTTGCGGAGGCGGCGGAGATTGTCTATTCCCATCAGGAGCACTACGACGGCGGAGGTTACCCGAACCAACTTCGAGGGGACGAGATTCCCATCGGCTCCCGCATCTTCGCCGTGGCCGACACCCTGGACGCAATCACCAGCGACCGGCCCTATCGCAGGGCGAAAGGCTTCGACGCGGCGCGCATCGAGATTCTGCGCTGCTCCGGAACGCAGTTCGATCCCGCTGTCGTGGAGGTCTTTCTCAAGATTTCCAATGAGTTATGGCACGAATTGCGCTCTGAGATTACCGGTCAGAACAAGCGATTCTCAACCTTCGATATTGCGCAGACCCCAGCTCCCCCAATCAAATAGCGCATGCCTCACTTTTTTGATGCGGACTCCGAGCAGAATGTCAGCATCTGAAGAAGTGGGATGACCTTCTTGTCTTCTCCGGAGAAAAACATGCACATACTTTCCCAGGCAGAAGTGACTGCCCACTTGAGCACCCGGCCCGATTGGCAGATCGAAACCGGTGAATTGGCGAGAACATTTCAGTTCGAGACTTTCCGTGACGCAGTCGCCTTTGTCAACAGGGTGGCCGACCTGGCAGAGGAGGCCGGGCACCATCCGGATATTGACATCCGGTACAACAGGGTGCGACTCGCTCTCATCTCACATGACGCAGGCGGCTTGACCACCAAAGACTTCGCCGTGGCAGCCGGTGCCGACAAGTTGCTCTGACAACTTCGGGGTCACAGGCGGCTGGGTCCGATTTGGAATTGTTCAAAACGGCACAACCCTCACCGGTCAGGATTCATCCCTCGGATCGTCCCCGGAAATCCCATATTGTGGATTTATGGGCTTCTCGTCGGCTTGGCGGAGCTTTTTCAGCGTGCTTCTGTACCACCAGGCTGCCGCTGCACCCCCTGCCAAGGCAGAGGCCGCCGCGATTACTCCCAGTTTGAGCCACCCCGAGGATGGAGTCGATTCCGCTTGTGGATGGGGAGAAGTATCAGATTCCAAAAAGTTTGTCACGTGCGGTTGCGTCCCTTACCTTAACTATCCGAGCTTGCATGGTGGAACACTTGCCTGCGCATTAGATGCGAAACATTGCAGAAGGTTCAGGGTCCTTGCTGGAAATATAATTTCGATTTTTGTATTTGACTTCGACCAAATCTATGCTATGGTGTATATATTCCAGTGATGGAGGCGGTAGATCCTACCGCATCGGATCTGGAAGTAAGTTGCGTCACTGGCCTCCCGGCACGAACAGTCACACCGTTCGTGCCGTCTTTTTTTGGACCACCATCCTTCCCCGACGGCAGCCACGACTTCTTTTACGCACGCGATTCCGGTGCGTCCGGTTCTCCGTCTAAAATGTCGTGAGAGGCATCACATGAAGAATTTGACCAATGGGAAGAATTGGATACGGGCTCGCTGGGTTCTGGGATTAGGCATCTTCGCCATCACCGCAGCCAGTTATGCGCAGTGGTCAAACCCGGCTGACGACGTTCCCGCTTACCACCCTTCTGCGCCACTCCGGGTGAGCGCTCTGCCGCCCATTCTGGCCGGCGCCAGGCTCACCGGCGAGAACTTCCAATACCCGTGGCAGAAGCACGTCTACGAGCAGGTGGCCAAGGTGGGCAACGTGGTCTACCAGCTCCCCTGCAACTGCCGCTGCGACCGGGCCCTGGGCCACACCAGCCTGCGGAGCTGCTTCGAAACGCTGCACGGCACCGAGTGCTCCACTTGCGCCAAAGAGGGTTTCTTCGCCTACCAGCAGACCAAACTCGGCAAGACCCCGGCCCAGATTCGCGCCGCCATCGCCCGCCACGAGTACGAAAGCATCGACCTGGAAAAGCAGTAACGCAGCTCTTAGCGCCCGATGCCCAGCCAGTACTGGAAGAAGACTGCTCCGAATCCTCCGGCCATGGCAGTCACCTTCGGCCCCGGATCGCCATAGAACTCGAACCCGTCCACTTTGCAGACCGCGGCGAGTTTCGGCACCCACACCTGCACGGCCGGGCCGCTGAAGTGCGCCTCCACGGCGGCGGCATCCACATATGTCTCCACCAGCCTGAAGCGCTTCCCGTCGCTTGCGGCGAACCACTCATACCCCAGCGTGCCGGGCTCCGCCTTGCTGATCTCGGTCAGCGTGGCCGCAATGCTCTTGAACTCGTCCAGTTGACCCTCGTTCACCGTCATGCTCACCGTCAGGCGAACCACTTGCTCCACCATGTCGATCTCCTCTTCCTGCTCCACGAAGGAAGCTACCCTGCCACCCTATCACCCGCCGCTTCGGTGTAGAAACCGGATTTGGCGTAGAATGGATGGATGCAGCACGAGCCAGTTGGCCCGGCTCGCACCTGGGCATCCTGAGCAAGAACGGGATGTGGCACCAAGGGGGCGTCACGGTTTCGACGGGATCGATTGCGGCTTAGGAGGCATGTCAGGGTGTGGGCACCTGTAATCGCCTGCAAAAACAAAGTTGCCAACGATAATCTGGCACTTGCAGCTTAATTAAATAAGCTGCCGTCTTCCACGGCTTTACCTACGGGCTGTGAGCGGACGTCATACAGTAGGCTGGCGTGAGCAGCTCGGTCCGTGTTGCTTACGCGAGACCATCGGACTAGTTCCCGTCGCATCTTGTCCGTTCTGAGTTGCGGGGGCGAAACCAAAAGGAAGCGGACAAAGCATGAACTCTCCTGGCTGACAGCGATTTCGGACGCGGGTTCGACTCCCGCCGCCTCCACCACAAGCAAGTATTTTATTATCAACGACATAACCTCAGAACCTTGACTTTTGCGCTAATTTTGCGTTAGACTTCACGGCAAATGAGCACACCCCTGATCGCGATCTTTGTACGCCACTCTGAGGAATGCAAACACGCCGACGATGAACTGTACCGTCGGTGCAACTGCCGCAAGCACCTCCGCTGGACGCACAACGGCGTCCAGTACCGGAAAACCGCAGGGACTCGTTCCTGGGTCGACGCCGAACAGGCCAAGCGCGATCTTGAGGACCAGCTGTCCGGACGCTCTTCCGCTCCTTCCTCCGAGAACAACGCCCAAACGATTGCTGCGGCCATCTCACTGTTTATCGCCGACAAGAAGGTCCAGGGGCTGACCCCCGACCTCATCAAAAAGTACACGCTTTGGCTGGGGCGGCTGCGGACGTATTGCGAGGGCCGCGGAGTCTTCGTTGTAAAGGGCATTACCAGAGA
>PMWR01000646.1 GCA_003166055.1 Acidobacteriaceae bacterium | reverse complement strand
GTCCGCATCATTCACGGCCACGGCGCCGGCATCCTCCGCCGAGGCGTCCGCGAATTCCTGAAGGGCCATCCCCACGTAGCCACGCTAGCCGAAGCCCCCCAAAACGAAGGCGGCCAAGGCGCAACGCTGGTGGAATTGAGGCAGTAAGAACGGGAAAATTGTCGTCCTCGCGGTAACTCTGAGCATCGGTTCTGCGGGTATACTCCCAGCATGCCAATATTTCGTGGCCGACTGGTTTTCAACAAAGAAACAGAAGAGAAGCATCGTTGGATAACGTCTGTCCACGGGGTGCAGTTCAAGATATACATCACGCAAAAGCGTGTGCCCGAACCTGTCCCAATGGAAATAGAAGCGTCGGTATTCGACTCTAAGTTTCTCTACCGTCGTTCGCTTGATTGGGTTGGTGGAAAGGCTGTTCGCGAATTGTCTGATCGAGACAGAGCGGAACTCGAAGCGATGGGCGTGAATGCCGAAGCCCTAAAGACCGCTGGACCTGACGCCATCTTTGGCGCGGTCTGGAAACCCAAAGAGGATCACACTGAGACAGTGCGGTATAACGCGTACAGGGGAGAGGAAGAACTGGAATTTGGCGACCCGTACATTCCCAAATCGCTGCTAAGAGAACCCTGCCCCGACCGGCTACTCTTCCTGATCCGATGGATTCCTTAACCTCTTGAGCCTCTCTTACCGAGATCCCACAGCAAAGGAATTGCAATGTTGGAAGAATTGAAAAACAAGACCTTCGCGAATGAAGCTGAAGAAGCCGCATGGTGGGAATCGCACGAAGACGCTTTGCTCGATGAATTCGAAAGGGCAAGCGCTGAGGGGCGAGTCGGAGTAGGCACGGTCGCAAAGCGAGCTAGTTTGCCTCCCAATCCCGGCGCAGATTCTTGAATCTGCGCCCAGTGACATTTCCGTAACAATTNNCAGCCTGTCTGCCGAACCAAAGTCCATCTACGACTTCACCATCAAGACCATCGACGGCGAAAAAATCAGTCTGAAGACCTATCACGGCAAGGTCGTTCTGCTCGTCAATGTCGCCAGCAAATGCGGATTCACCCCGCAATACACTGCCCTCGAAGCGGTCTATGAGAAATACAAAGACCGCGGCCTGGTCATCGTCGGCATCCCCGCCAACAACTTCGCCCAGCAGGAGCCGGGCACCAACGAAGAGATCAAAAAGTTCTGCAGCAGCAAATACATGGTCACGTTTCCCATGATGTCCAAAGTGTCCGTCCTCGGCGACGACAAGACACCCCTCTACGTCTTCCTCACCGGCAAGGACACCGATCCAAAGTTCGCCGGCGACATCAAGTGGAACTTCACCAAGTTCCTCTTTGACCGCAACGGCAACCCCGTCGCCCGCTTCGAACCCAACGTCACCCCCGACTCGGCGCAGGTCACCGCCGCCATCGAATCCACACTCGGCAAGTAGTAGTCAGCCCTCCCCACTGTTTTCTCACCGCCAAACAAAACAGGCTCCGCTTCCCGAAGCCTGTCTCTAACCACTAATCACTAACAACTAACCACTGCCTTCAGGCCATCGCTTCTTTTGTCATCGCCTCAAACTGCAACTGGTTCGAGTTGCGATCCGCGCTGATGCGCACGTGCGACCCGTGCAGAATCTCGCCATTCAATATCTTGATGGCCAGCGGGTCCTGCACCATGCGCTGCAACGCCCTCTTCAGCGGCCGCGCACCATACGCCGCATCCGATCCCGCAATCAGAATCAGTTGCCGCGCGGGCTCCGTCAGTTCCAGCGAAATCTGCCGGTCTTCCAACAGCTTGCTCACTTCGTTCAAGCGCAGATCCAGAATGTGCGACATCTCCGCGTGCCCCAGCGAGTGGAAGATCACCGTATCGTCCACGCGATTGAGGAACTCGGGCCGGAAGTGCTCGCGCAAGACACGCATCACGCTTTCGCGCGCCATATCGTAGTCGTGCTCCGTCTTCAGCGTGTCGCCGGTAAGGAGAGCCGCGCCCAGGTTAGACGTCATGATCAGCACCGTGTTTTTGAAGTCCACCGTGCGTCCCTTTGCGTCCGTCAGCCGCCCGTCATCCATCACCTGCAGCAAAATGTTGAACACGTCTGGATGCGCCTTCTCGATCTCGTCGAACAGAATCACCGCATACGGCCTGCGCCGCACCGCCTCGGTCAACTGCCCGCCCTCGTCGTAGCCCACATACCCCGGAGGCGCGCCAATCAGCCGCGCCACGGCGTGCTTTTCCATGTACTCGCTCATGTCGATGCGAATCATCGACTGCTCGTCATCGAACAAAAACTCCGCCAGCGCGCGCGCCGTCTCGGTCTTGCCTACACCGGTCGGCCCAAGGAAAATAAAGCTTCCAATCGGCCTCTTCGGATCGCTCAATCCAGCGCGCGAACGCCGTATCGCATTCGCCACAACTGTCAGCGCCGCATCCTGCCCCACCACGCGCTCGCGCAGCCGCGTTTCCATCTGGACAAGCTTCTTCACCTCGCCCTCCAGCATCCGCGAAACAGGAATCCCCGTCCACTTGCTCACGATGCCGGCGATATCTTCCTCGTCGACCTCGTCCTTGAGCATGCGCGCCACGCCGGCATTCCCTTCCTGTGCAGCGGCTAGTTGCTTCAATTCGGCTTCGAGCTTGGGCAACTCGCCATACTGGATCTGCGCAGCGCGTTCCAGCATCCCCTTGCGCGTCTGCTCTTCGGCTTCGAAGCGCAAAGCCTCAATCCGCTTTTTCACATCGGTAATGCGGCTGCTCGCTTCGCGCTCCTTTGTCCATCGCGCCGAAAGCGCGGTAATCCGCTCATTCAGCTCAGCCACCTCGCGCTCGACCTCCTGGCGGCGTTGAACGCTGTTCCGATCGGTCTCGCGCTTCAGCGCTTCGCGCTCAATCTCCAGCGATGTCTTCTGGCGCTCCAGTTGATCGATGACAGTTGGCTTGGACCCCTTCTGAATTGCAAGAGATGCCGCCGCCTCGTCCACCAGGTCGATGGCCTTGTCAGGCAAGAAGCGGTCGCTGATGTATCGATGCGAGAGCGTCGCCGCGGCAACAATCGCCGAGTCCTTGATGCGCACATCGTGGTGCGTCTCGTAGCGCTCTTTCAGTCCGCGCAAAATCGCGATCGTGTCCTCTACATTCGGCTCGCCCACATACACAATCTGAAAACGCCGCTCCAGCGCCGCGTCCTTCTCAATGTACTTGCGGTACTCGTTCAGCGTGGTTGCGCCAATTGCCCGCAGTTCGCCGCGCGCCAACGCCGGCTTCAACATGTTGCTGGCGTCGATTGCGCCCTCTGCCGCGCCCGCGCCTACCAGCGTGTGCAGCTCGTCAATGAACAGCACAATCTCGCCGTTCGACTCTTCAATCTCTTTGAGCACAGCTTTCAGACGGTCTTCAAACTCACCACGAAATTTCGCGCCCGCCAGCATCGAGCCCAGATCCAGCGAGATCACGCGCTTGTCGCGCAGGCTCTCCGGCACGTCACCGGAAACAATGCGCCGCGCCAGCCCCTCGACGATCGCCGTCTTGCCCACGCCCGGCTCGCCAATCAACACAGGGTTATTCTTCGTCCGACGGCTCAGCACCTGGATCACGCGCCGAATCTCCTCGTCGCGCCCGATCACCGGATCCAGCTTGCCGCGCCGCGCCAGCTCCGTCAGATCCTTGGCGTATTTTTCAAGCGCCTGAAACTTGCCCTCGGGATTCTGGTCGGTGACGCGCTGGGAGCCGCGCACTGCGGTCAGCGCTTTCAGAATCGCGTCGTGTGTCGCGCCGGCAGCAGCCAGCGCCTCGCGCGCCGCGTCGCCCTTGACGTGCGCCACTCCCAACAAGAGATGCTCCGTCGAAACGTACTCGTCCTTGAAGTTCGCCGCCTCGCGGAAAGCCTGCTCCAGCGTCCTGTTCAACGTGTGGCTCAGCCCCGGCTGGCTTGCAGATCCCGCAACCCGAGGCAGTTTCTCCTCGATCTGGTGCAGATCGCTTTCCAGCCGTCCGGTCGGCACACCAATCTTCTCCAACACCGCGGGAATCACGCCCTCGCGATCTTCCACCAGCGCCAGTAAAAGGTGCACAGGCTGTACCTCGGGGTTGCCGAGCTCCGTGGCGCGCGCCTGCGCCTGCTCCACCGCCTGCTGCGACTTGACGGTCAACTTCTCCCAACGAATAGCCATAATTTCTCCAGATTTGAGATGACAGATCTCACGTCAATCAATCTGATGACACTATAGAATAGCCGATTCATAAAATCTGCGCTCTTTACACTCATATTTATCTAGGGCCCTCAGGACAGCCGGTCTACCACCCAATCTGGAGATCGGCGCAATTCTGCGCTCGTGAGAAATACGGGTTCGAGTCGCCTGGGTTTTTCCCAGCAGGGCGAAGGGAAAGGGAATGAAACTGGATGTACTTAACTATTTTTGTTTGGTGCAGCTTGGACTCGAGTTAGGCGAAGATTCGGCAAAAATGAATTGGGCCATTTTTGCTTTTGGGGATCAGAATATAGCCTTTGCCGGCAGGGATGGGCCGCTTTGCGGGATTGGCTTGGCCGCTTTTCCATTCCCTTCCAGTTTGCGCCAAGCGGAGAAAAAATACGGAAAACCGTGAAGACTTTATCCGCAATGGAATGAGGTAGTTGGGAAGAAGCCGGGAAGTGCTGGAGCTTGACAATCGCTTGCAAGCAGGGCAAGCGAGCGGGAAACGCGGGCATGGAAGAAGCTTACTCTGCTGTTTCTGAACGCGATAGCACAAATTCAGCGCGAAACTATGCCCGCTGGACGACCATCCGCTGCCTCGGGCCGCTCCCCCGCGCGATTCTCACTTCTCCACATCGATCTCTGGATACTTGCGCTTCACCGCCGCCACCACCTTCGCATGTTCCGGCTTTCCGCTGGACCGGGCCAGTGCGTCGCGTGCGTGCGCGGCATCCTCGATCGGGTAGCGCCGCGTCTTGGGAAAGACAAAATCCCCTGTGGGCA
>PMWR01000636.1 GCA_003166055.1 Acidobacteriaceae bacterium | reverse complement strand
CAAAGCCGGTGGGTGACTGATAAAAAATGGCCTGCGGGTTAGGATACGGAACGCTGCTCATGGCTGACCCTCCTTGTTCACTTATCTTCAAGATACGCAGCGGACCGCCGCAGGGTTCCAGCCGCCCGTCTCGAGCATTCTCCCACACCCCGTCCGCAGGCGATAGCATCTAATTGAATCATGCCAGCTTCCATCAACGCCTCCGCCAGCGGCACCTTCCTAATCGCCGGCGATCTTCCCGTCCATCGCCTCGGCTACGGCACCATGCGCCTGGTCGGCGANNCCCTACGCGTCCGGCCTGGTCATCGCCACCAAGGGCGGCATCACCCGCCAGGGCCCCGCAAAAACCGAGTATGTCGGCCGCGCCGGCTACCTGATCCAATGTGTTGAGATGAGCCTGCGCCGCCTCAAACTCGACCGCATCGACCTCTACCAGCTTCACCGCATCGATCCGCGCACTCCGCTCGAAGAAACCCTCGGCGCGCTGAAGCGCATGCAGGAGCAATGCAAAATTCGCCACATCGGCCTCAGCGAGGTCACGCCTGCCGAAATCGAGGCCGCCCGCAAGATCGTCGACATCGTGAGTGTCCAGAATCGATACAGTCTCGCCGACCGCCGTTATGAGGAAACGCTAAGATACTGCGAGAGTGAGGGAATCGCGTTCCTGCCCTGGTATCCCATGGCCGGTGGCAAGCAACTCAAGCCCGGACACCCTTCCGCGCAGAAGTTCGCCGCTTTAGCCACCCGTCATTCGGCCTCAGTCGCTCAGCTCTCACTAGCGTGGCTCTTGCAGAAGTCGCCAGTCCTCCTGCCCATCCCCGGCACGTCCAGGGTCGCGCATCTGGAAGAGAACCTCGGCGCCGCCGAGCTCAAGCTAAGCGCAGCGGAATGGTCCGAGATTGAAGGCGCGTTCGCCGACTGAGGCCGCGCGATTCCTAAAGCAATCACGGCTTCGACTTATCCTTATCCGCCTTCACCGTCGGCGTCAGCGATGCCGCCAGCGGATCGCCCCAGATGTAGTGTCCAAACCAGTTCTCGTTCTCTTCCATCACCGCGCGCTGCTGCTTGGGCTTGTTGATCGGGTGTCCGAAGCCGTCGTAGACCACCATCTTCACCGGCACGCCGTGATCTTCCAGCGCTTGCCGCAGCTCAAAGCTGTTGGGCAGCGGCACGCGCCGGTCCGCCCCTCCCTGCTGAATCAGCGTCGGCGTCTTCGCGTTCTTGATATACGTAATCGGCGAGGTCTTCGCGTAGATGGCAGGATCGTCCCACGGCGTCGCCAGCAGGTACTGCGGCGTAAACGGAGTAATGTCGGTATTCGCGTAGTACGTCATCCAATCTGAAATCCCCGCGCCCACTGAAACCGCCTTGAACCGGTCGCTCGACGTGGTGATGAACGCGGAAATATATCCGCCCTCGCTCCAGCCCATCGACGCCACGCGGTCCTTATCCACAAATCCCTGCGCAATCAAATAGTCCACGCCGGAGATCACGTCCGCATAATCGCCCACTCCCAGGTTGCGCACATTGAGCGAGCGAAACTTCTCGCCGTAGCCAGCCGAACCGCGATAGTTGGGCCGCAAGATTACCGCACCCCGCGCCAGAAACCGCTCGATCGGGTAGTACCGATCCGCATTGGTCGCCGGCATGTCAATCCCCGTCGGCCCTCCGTGAATCACGACCAGCAGTGGGTACTTCTTCGCCGGATCGAAGTTGGCCGGCTTGATCATCACGCCCTCAATCTCCGTCCCGTCGCCCGACTTCCAATGCACCACCTCGCGCTTGCCCACCTCAAACCCGGCCAACTGCTCGCCTGCATGCGTCAACTGCACCGGCTTATCGACAGGTAGCCCGGTGGCATAAATCTCAGAGTATTCGTTGGCTCCCGCGCCGCGATACGCCACATGGCTGAAGTCCTTCGAGAACGAAAACTGCCCCGCAATCTCCGATCCCGGCATCTCGATCCGCTTCACGGCCTCCGTCTTCGCATCCAGCAGAAACAGCGACGAAGTAGTCTTCCGCAACGCCGAAAAATAGATCCCTTCAGGCGCCCACTTCAGCAGACCGGGATCTTCGTCGAAGCCCATCGTCAACACCCGCGGCGTTCCACCATCGCTCGGGACCACGGCAATGCGCTGATCGGTATAGAAGAAGTACTTGTTTCCGTTGGCAGTTACATATGCAATCTCGCTCCCATCCGGAGACCACTGCGGATCGTTGTCCGGCCCGGGCGTGTCCACAATCTTCTTCACCGTGCCGTCAGCCAGCGTCACGGTGTAGATGTCCGAGCTGAATCCCGAAATCAAATCCGGATCGCGCTGCGCACTGAACGCAATCCGCTTGCCGTCCGGCGAAAATGAAAAGCTCCCCACGCTCATCGTGTCGCCCGGCGTCAGCAGCTTCGGCTCCGGCCCCGCAACGGTCCGCCCCGCCGCGTCGGTCTTCGGCAACTCCACCAGCCACAGGCGCGTCATCTCGTAGTCCGCATGAATCACGTGGTAATCGCCAAAGCTCTCCTTGCGATCCTTCATCGCCTTGGTGTCGGGTGCCTCCGCCGCAATCGCGATGTGGCTTGAATCCGGCGCCCAATCGTATCCGTGCACGCCCTTGTCCATCTTGGTCAACTGCTGCGCCTCGCCTCCATCGGCCGGCATCACGTAGAGTTGCGTCTTGTCCGCCGGCGACCCGGCCAGCGGCGCGGGCCTGTCTGAGAGAAACGCGATCCATCGCCCATCCGGCGACCACTCCGCACTGTTGCTCGACTTCGCCGCCACCGTCAGCAGATGCCGCTCGCCCGTCGCAACATTCGCCAGCCACAGATCGGTCTCGAACGCATTGCTCTCCCAGTTCGTCCGTGCCTGCTCGTAGATCACGTGCTTCCCATCCGGAGAGATCTTCGGTGAACCAACGCTAAACATCTCCAGCGACTGATCAATCGTCGGCGTCTTCGCGGCGGAGGGCGTTTGCCCACACGCAACGCTGGCCAGCAACGTGGCAACAAGCAGGGAAGCAACAGGGGCAAAACGGTTCATCGAGAAATCTCCTTCAGTGGCTATGACGGCAGTATATCCGCCGGTCCGCTACATGTGTAGCGCAAACAAAAAGCCGCAGCCCCTCTCAAAGGCTGCGGCCCGCTCCATCAATCCCAAATCAAACGCAAATCATCAAGGCTCTTTGGTCTCGATCCGTTTCACCTTCGTCCCCCGCGGCAAATCCTTGGTTTGCTCGCAAATCTCACCCAGCAGCCCATAGTGCACCGACAAATCCGTCGGCTCCATGTTGTCGACTTCATAACTCCCGCCCAGCATGGGAGGAATCTTGAACCCATAACACTGATTCGGCCCAAGCTTAATGCCCGCCTTCACGCAGGCATTCACCAGGCTCACCATCATCCACGTGTTGGCGTGGTCGTCCTGGTCGATCCGCGTCACAAACTGGTCGCAGTTATCCGCCACGCGTTCCAGTGTTCCGCGCCCCACGTCGAGCATGTGCACCGAGCCGTCCTCAAACACCGCAAACACATCGCCCACGCGGTTCACGAGCCACACATTGAACGTCTTTGGCAGCAGGAATCGCCACGCCGACAAAAGCTCTTCCCAGTCCTTGTCTTCCGTGTCGATCAGGTAATCCATCACGTCCATTTGCAAAGCCCTCGCAAAACAAGAAAGCCGCAACCCCTTCCAAGGTTACGGCTCTATGTGGCTATTCATCAGCCAAACACTACATCTCTTTGACGCCTTCCACAAACGCCTTCAGCTTGCGGCTGCGCGAAGGATGCCGCAGCTTGCGCAGCGCCTTCGCTTCAATCTGACGGATGCGCTCGCGCGTCACCTGGAAGCTCTGTCCCACCTCTTCCAGGGTGTGTTCGGAGCCGTCTTCAAGACCAAACCGCATCTTGATCACCCGCTCCTCGCGCGGCGTAAGCGTGCGCAGCACCTGCGAGGTGTACTCCTTGAGATTGACGCTGATCACCGCCTCGCTCGGCGAAACCGCCTGGCGATCTTCGATGAAGTCTCCAAGGTGCGAGTCTTCCTCTTCGCCAATCGGCGTCTCCAGCGAAATCGGTTCCTGCGCAATCTTCAGCACCTTGCGCACCTTGGCAACCGGAATGTCCATGCGCCGCGCAATCTCTTCGCTCGATGGCTCGCG
>PMWR01000285.1 GCA_003166055.1 Acidobacteriaceae bacterium | reverse complement strand
TACCGGCGTGGCTGCTCGAGAATCTACGGATTCGCCGAGCGCAATATGTTGCGAAAGCAACACGCCGGCCGTTCCGACGCCAGCTGTCTTGAGCAGCCGTCGTCTTGAGATTGCACTCATTGGGGAAGCTCCTGCCCGATGTGGGCCGAAATGGCAGCACAATGAACGTACCAGTTTATTCAGTCTCCAATAATAAATGCTAACTTGTATACATCACTTAGAGAGGTGTCCAAATGGCACCGAGCCGTCGTGAGTTTTTACTGAGGGCTGCCACTCTTGCGGCCAGCACCTCTTTGTCGTCACTCGCCCTTGCCGCGAACGACGCCAAGACGGCAGCCTCGCCAAAGACCGCCCATGGCGCTTCGCCCTTTCTTCTTGAGTTCGATGGGAGCATGCTGACCAGCCTTCGCTTCGCGGGGGATGCCTTTCCGACCAACTATGTGGCAACGGAGCAGAAGCTTGGTCATGTCGAAATCGCGTGGCGGCGTACAGGGGGAGCGTGGCAGAAATTCCGCTCCTCGGAAGCTAACGCGTCGCAGATCGCTGGCGGTATGTTTCACGCGCAAGATGATCACGGTGAAGCGTTGGCCGTTACCGTGCGCTTCGAGCCGCAGGGCAGCATTCTCCGTTGGACGATCGCACTCCGGAACATGTCGAGCGATCCGATCGAGGTAGGGGACCTGGCTCTTCCGCTGCCCATGCACTCGAGCTTCAACGCCAAGGAGCCGACCACTGCTTCGGTTCTGAAGCACAGCTTCATCTCCGGGCACGGCTCTTTTCTGTTCTGGATGCGCTCCAACAGTGTCGGACCGTACCTGGTGATGACGCCCGAACGCGATACTCACCTGGAATACTGGGATCACATGCCGCCAGCGAAAGGACAGCGTCCCGTGTTCCGCACATATGTTCACTCTATAGCCGTGGGCGAAGCAGTGCAGGCCGCTGGTGGACGCTGGCGCCAGCCTCGCACAAGCGTCACTTTGGCCCCCGCCGGGAAGCCCGGAGCCCGCTGCGAATATGCTTTCCAACTCGCATGGGCGCAGGACTATGCCGGCGTGAGACAGCGGCTCGTGGATGCGGAGTCAATTGATGTAGAAATCGCGCCCGGCATGACGGTGCCGTCCGATCTCTTTACCTGCATCTCGATCCGGTCTCGTGATCCTATCGAAAGCGTCATCGCCGAGCACGCGCAGCAGACGACCATCGAGCGTCTGGCCAGGAGAGAAGGACGCAGGATCTATCGCGTGAAGTTCGCGCGACTCGGTGAGAACATGCTCACGGTAAACCACGGCTCCGGTCGCTCCACCAGGTTGGAGTTCTTTTCCACCGAGCCGCTGGAAACCTTGATCCACAAGCGCGCGGCGTTCATCGCAAAGCACCAGGCTCGCGATTCCGACAAGTGGTACAACGGCCTGCTCTCCGAATGGAACATGGACTCACAGGTGCAGCTCGGGCCGGACAACTACGACCGCATCAAGGGTTGGCGCATCTATGAGGTGACCTGCGACGATCCGGGCTTGAGCAAGCCGGCCTATCTGGCCAGCAAGAACGCCGAGTTCCCCGACCAGGCCCAGGTGGAAGCGCTGGACTACTACATTGAGCACTTCGTCTGGGGAGGTTTGCAGCGCACCACAGAAGAGAGCGACAGCTACGGTATCTACGGCATCCCCGACTGGAAGCAAAACCGCGACAGTAGCGACCCCGGAAACAAGGGCAAGCGCCATATCTGGCGGGCTTACGATTATCCGCACATCATCGTGATGTACTTCAGCATGTATCGTATCGCCCGCGACTATCCGGGAATCAAGATGAAACTGGACCGGGCGACCTACCTGGAGCGTGCGTACGGCACGGCGCTCGGCATGTTTATCATTCCCATGCGGGTTACCAACTGGTCCGCTTACGAGACAGGTTTCTATAATGAACTCGTGATTCCCCGGCTCATTGAAGAACTGGAACTTGCAGGCAAGCACGACGAAGCTGCGCAGTTGCGCATGCATTGGGAGAAGAAGGTGGCATTCTTCGTCAGCGGAGGGCCGAACCTCTTCAGTTCCGAATATGCTTTTGATTCCACCGGCTTCGAGTCGACGCAGGCCATTGCGCGTTACGCTCTCGATCATCCCACCACACCGGGAATTACGCCGGAAGCATCTGCGAAGTTCGCTCTCACGCAGATTCGCGCCAATCTTTTCTGCCGCGGAGTCATTGAGAAGGCGTACTACTACTACGGCAGCGACTATCGCGGCGGTGGGGGCGATTCCTTCACGCTGACCTACATGTCCCCGATGGGCGGCTGGGGCGTGCTGGACCACGCGCTGCGCGATCGCACCGAGTCCGATGCCACTATCCGCCTCGGCTACGCTTCCTTTCTCAGCGCATGGTCGCTGATGAATTCGGGCACATCCGAGACGGGTTTCGGGTACTGGTTCCCGGGAGAGGCAAATGACGGCGGAACCGGCGCTGGGTTCGAGCCAGCAGCATACGGCACAACATGGCTCGGTCAGCCGCACCACCGCGGTCCCTGGTATTACTCATCCGAGACAGACCTCGGGTACTGCGGCGCGCTCCGAAGCGCTTCGACAATCGTGGCGGATGATCCCGTGTTCGGCCGCTTCTGCTTCGGTGGAGAGATACGTGACGCAAACGCGTCCATGCATATCATCCCTCGCGACGGAGTACGGCGGCGCCTGCGCCTGCGAACTGCAGGGCAGCAGATCGACCTCGAATTGGCAGGCGGGCGGTTCGCCAAAGGCCAGCCGATCCAATGGTCCGTCGATCAGCAGAGATTCCTCTTCACGCTCGAAACGGAGATCACCGGCAGCGGAGAAGTCCAGCTTTTGATTGCAGGTTTACCGACGCGGAATTACAAGGTGATTTGTAATCAGGAGACGAACGAATTCCATCCTGACGCAACCAGGTCTTTGCGACTCCGCATCCCCGCCGGAACTTCGAAC
>PMWR01000101.1 GCA_003166055.1 Acidobacteriaceae bacterium | reverse complement strand
GCTTTCTTGGGCTGCCTGCCGAACCATCATGGGCCGAGCACGTTCTCGGCATCGTCGAGGCGGAAGAGCGCATTAAGCCGCTCGATGGCATCGGTTGCCAGCCGGTGCTGATCTCAGTGACAACGGAAGAGATGCTTCAGTGGGTCGGAGACGGCTTACGCTCCCGTGTTCTGAGTTTTCCAGAGAGAAATGGACCGATAGCTTGGCCTCGATTCACCTCGTCGACGCTGCTGTTTCCGGACCTTTCGACTGCGGGATTGGCAGGCACTGGTCTGCCTGTTTCCTGATAGTCCGTTCCTGAACTGCAAGAGGTTTTAATTTCGCCGACAACAGACTCAGAGCCGCTCCCTGAGCGATGCAGCGATCACGCATCAATCAAGAATCCCTCCCGGCGACAACGGCGTTTGATAGGACCGATCTGTTGTTCCGGGGACATACTTTCCCACCCAGTTGATGGGTTTGGGAACATGGGCCACCAGCCGCCGAAAAGCTGGTAAACCTTCAAAGTTCGGCGAAAAGGCCGCCGATGTCAAATTCGCCGGTTGATGGGTCTTTATCCGGTTCCGGATCGTAGTCAGGCTCGGATCCTGGAAGGTATTCAGTCTCGTGTGAATCGAATTTGTACGCCATTTCTTCTAATTCGATCGCCCAGTCTACCGTCCTATTAAGGGATGCTTTCGCTTCGCCTTCGATGCTTCTTGATGTGGGAATCCTTGCTATTCGACGAAGAGCGCGCGCGAGTTTCGAAACATCGGAGGCAAACTCTTCTTGGTCCTCCTCCTCTTCGGCGTACTTGAGAGCGGCGGAAGCTCGCCTCGCCTTCTCAAGCATCCGTTCCAGCGCCGATTCAAATTGGTCAGGGAGTCCGTTCCTTTCCAGGAAGCCAGGGATGCATGCCTCCCCCTCCTCAGAAAACCGCGTCAGTTCCTCTACCCGGCGGAAATCGAATTGATCGAATGTGGGGTGAGCTGCGAGTTCATCGCAGAACTCCTGTCCAAGTAAATGCCATGTGCCCACGAGGCTAGGGAATTCCAGGCCGGAGCCTATAGCGGAGCGTGCCTCCCTGAAGGCTGCGAGATCGGCCGCCTCCAGACGCTTTGCAGCGCCGTCCCACTTCTCCTTAATGGCTCGGCACACTGCCGATATGAGCTTTTCCCACCGTCGGCTCAGATCTTTCGAATTGGCGGCCCTCGCGGCGCTAGAAAAGACTTCGAGAAGGTCGCGCTCTTGGTTCAGTTCTCGGATGATCGCTAGAGCTCGCTCTTCCAGGATTTCCCAGCTTTCCGCCGAGACCATGAGTGGGAGCCTCCGCAGACCTTCCTGCCCCCCTGTATCGGAGACTGCTAATTTAACCCCTTCTATGGACGCCCTTTTTAGGAACTCCGTCCGTAACTCTGTATCCGCAACGAGTTCATCGATTACCAGATCGCGATAGCTCGGGTGTATCCAGTCAGCGGTTGGAATGTACTTTCCCTCCCTCAGGCTGCGTAAGGAGTTTCGAACGCGAATGAATGCTTCATCTAACTGGTTGGTAGCTTCTTCAAAGGGTAATCTAAGGCAAGCTTCGGCTACTGTCATGGCCTGAAATACTGATACCCAGAACGCTCCATGGTGGGCACAAGTACTGTCCGATCCAGGTAACGATTCCCTCGCTCGCAAGAAGTCTCGGGCAAGAATAGACAGTTGTGGCATGCAGCCCCGTGGAGGGAAAGAAACGACTGCTCAGGCTGCGTCTCGGCGCATAGTGGATCCGATGAGCATATCTCAAGACCCTCCAACGCCTGGTCGAGGTGCTGCTCGATGTTGGCAGTTTTCCCCAATGTCACCAATCCACCAAGTGTGCCTTCGCTGTCTGGTGCTGCTGTGTAGATCAGGATAGTGTCGCAAACTCGGCCAGAGATGCCGGCCGTGGCACGCATCAACGGGCCGACCACCAAACCGATGTCACGCAATCCCGCCAAGTCAAAAGCTCGAGGCGAGCGGACAGTCATTGTTGGTGTTGATTTTGGAACGAATTCTACAAAGGTAATCTGGCAGGACTTGTCCAGTGATAGCTTTGAAGTATTTCAATGGCGGCCTCACGGCGAAGGCTTGGCCTCGATCCTTCTTCCGTCTACTGTCAGGATTCGAGATGGCGCGCTTTCGTTCGGAATCTCGGAGCACGAAGTTCGTAGAGGAGATATCCTGTTGCGATCTATCAAGCTGTGCGTCCTGTGTAGCCGAAAGTCGTCGATTTGTCGTTGCGGAAATGCCATGGCGACGGCGGGCATGATTCGCCTGTCCAACTGCGCCGAACCGATTCCAGCAAGTTCTATTTCATGCCTGTTCTTGGCCTATGTGTTCCAAGAGGTTGAGAGCTGGTTGATCAGGCACTTCCCGAACGAATACTTACACATGGTTTGGAATATTGGATGCCCGTTGGACCATCTCGATGCTACTGGCCGACGCGGAGAGTGGGAACAAATGGCGGGCGCAGCTATGGAACTGCGCACGAAGGTTTTGAACCCTACGAGTAGCACCCTGGTGGCTGAGGCAACTCAGCTCATTCAGCATTTCACAGTTCCTCCTCAAGAAGTCCGAAACTACTTCGTCCAGCCTGAAGGCCTGGCCGCAGTCAAGGCGTTCCTTGAATCTCCTCACGCCGAGCCAAGAACATATGCAATCGTCGACGTGGGCGCCGGAACCACGGAGGTGTCGTTCTTCTTCAATGGCAGATTGATGACCGAGCCCGGCCAGCCATATCGACCCAGCTACCTCGCGGACTCGACAGAGGCGGTAGGAGGCAGCAAGATCGATTTGGAACTAGCTCATGTGTGGAGATGCTCAGTCGAAGAAGCGAGGCAACGCAAAGAGACGGCAAAAGACGCTACCCCCATCGTTTCAGCCGTTCGTGAAATCTGCCGCCAGTACCAGATCACTTGCGGGGAAATAGTTAGGTATCGAAAGCTCACGTCCCCGCACGACATGCGGTTCAAGCTTTTTATCATAGGCGGGGGTGGTCGACTGGATTGTTTACAGGGAGCGCTGATCAGAACCGGCCTTCCCGAGCCTTTTTCACGTGAGGCGTTACTGCAACTCAAGCCGCCGAGAAAGCTGAAGCAATACCCGGGAATCGTAGAGAACTACGATCTTTTTGCAAATGCCTGTGGTCTTGCGAGCTCAATTGGTTGGGAGTACTACCCGCCGAGCGAGGTCCCGGCAATGGAATTCCTAAGTCTTCCAATCGCCAAGTCGAGATCAGATCGAGATGAGCTCTATCCAAAGTAACTATTGCGAGATCGATGACGGAGATCCTCCGGATGACCTCGATGATGGCGAAGCCGCAACGCTTGCGCAAGCCGCCTTTGGCAATTATGCAGCGGTAATAGACGAGCGAAAGGCGATCCGCGTTTCTGGAATTCAATTTCCTGAATTGGAGCTCTTGAATTCGCTAGATTTGCTTACCTCACAGGAGTTATTACAACAAAATGGTCGCGATGAGATTGTCGACCTGGTGCACCTCGCCCTGCGCAATGCCCGCATGAGGGTTCCGCCAAGCGAGCGCCCCTGGATTGTCAACCTGCTTGGAGACGATCGGGCGCGAGAGTGCCCGATCCTCGGCTTCTACGCTACTGCAGCCATGGAGAAACGCCGTCTCGGTCGACGCGCTGAGTGAACTACGCTGTGGTAGCGGAAGTCTTGATCAACGGGACGCGACCGACAATGTTCTGAATTGTTTCTTGAATGATGGCGATGGCTTCTCTGGCAGAAAGGACCTTCTTCTGGATCAAAGCATCAGCGATAGCGCAGATGCATTTCCAGTTGTGGTCCTGCTGAATCATGTTCCGAGTTCTCAAACGCAGAAGCTCTATATAGAGTTCGGTCTCTTTCGGATCGGGGGACGCGAAGCAGCTTACCAGGTTTATGGCCTCGTGGTAGTCAGGCCCACCGTCCCAGTTACCGAATCCCTCTCCATAGGTAATGCTTGTTTCGTCGTACCTGCACTGCGCCTCAATCCCGGCAAGCAGCGCTTGGACATTGCGTTCCATCTTCAACCGATTTCGGTCGGAATTATCCCATTCGAGATTCTTCAGAATGTTGTGGTGTACAAAACACCCGCTATGAGCTTCCGTGGGTATGATGGTAAGCGCCTTGCGGCCTGTGAAAGGAATTCGCAGCCTGTAAGCTGCCACACAGTGGCCCGCTTCATGATAGGCCACGACGCGCTCGTCTGCCACAGCTTGGTTGTCGTCGTTCAGATCAACGCTACTCTTGATTGTCACGTCTGCCCTCAATGCGTTCTTTCGTTTTCGTTGAATTCTTAGCTCGCTTCTCGGCCTCTACAAGGCGGTCGGCTCTCAGTTTGAGTTTCCATGCTCTCTTGATTGCGCGCTGCTTCTCTGCTGAAGCGGTTGCTAAGCTCGCCTCCCATTCGGGCACGCTCATTTCATCCGATGAAATCGCACTCGCGATTTGCTTGATCAGTTCTTTCGAGAGGATCTCCTCCGGCATATCCACTTTCTTTCAGCTGGCTTTCGATTTCTCGGTTTTCAGCAACGGGCGAGTATACCCGCTGCCTGCGGCCGGCCATGGTGATGCACGATACAACGAGTAAAGGAGCCTATTCATGTTGAAAGCAGGACTTCCAACAATCAATAAGGGGCTCACACTTGAGGAGTTGATGCGGAAGGCAAAGGATTTCGCAAAGAGTGCGAAGGCACCTGCAACTGTTAAAGCCTATCGATCGGATTGGCTGGATTTTGAACAGTGGTGCGATCACCATCAACTCTTAGCGCTTCCGGCCACGCCTGAAACGGTAGCGCTCTACATCGCCGATCGCGCATCTAAACTTGGATCTGGAACAATCACACGCCGTCTCACCTCCATTACCCACGCGCACCGTGCAAATGGCCATAGCGATACGCCGGCAACCGCTCATCACGTCATCGTCGGAGAAACTCTATCCAAACATATTTGAAATT
>PMWR01000403.1 GCA_003166055.1 Acidobacteriaceae bacterium | reverse complement strand
GAGGCGCTGGAGCGGCTGGCGCATCTGGATGTGGTGGTGATGGACAAGACTGGCACGCTGACCGTGGGACGGCCGGTGCTGATGGGGATTCATCCGCTGATGGGGCATGAGGAAAACGAACTGCTGCGGATGGCGGCGGCAGTGGAAGTGCGGTCGAATCATCCTTTGGCGCATGCCATTGTGGACAAGGCGCAGGCGCTTGGGCTGACGTTGGGAGCTGCTGAGGATGTGCAGAATCTGCCCGGACGCGGATTGACGGCGAAGGTTGATGGTTACGATTGCGTGCTGGGGAACGAGGCGCTGTTTCATGAGTTTTATATTCCGGTGCCGAAGGACGTTGCGCCTTCAGAGCCAGGGGTGACGCGGCTGTGGATGGCGTTGAATCATCTGCCGGTNNGGTGGCGGCGATGCCGATTGCGCGGCAGGCGGGCATTGACGAAGTGCAGGCTGGGCTCGATCCTGCTGGGAAGCTGGAGCGTATTCGCTCGTTGCAGCAGACCGGGCTCAAGGTAGCGATGGTGGGCGATGGCATCAACGACGCTGCCGCGCTGGCGCAGGCGGACGCGGGGATTGCGATGGGCACGGGCGCGGACCTGGCGCAGGAAGCTGGGGATGTGCTGCTGCTGAGGGCGCAGCCTGCGGCGATTCCGGCGGCACTCGAACTGGCGCGGGCGACACTGCGGGTGATGCGGCAGAACCTGGCTTGGGCCGTGGGNNTGCTGACGCCGTGGCTGGCGGCAGCGGCGATGGCGCTTAGTTCGGTGTGCGTGCTGGGGAATAGTTTGAGATTGCGTGGATGGCAGCCGATTTAGTTCATGTTTTCCCTCGCCCCACGAGCGGGACCCGGGTATCCCTAAACCAGCTTTGTTCCTTCCCACCCTTGCGCCAGGAAAAAAGCGCAAGGATGGGGCACCCGCCTTTGTTCCACGCCACAGGTTTACTTTGATCGTCACGCTACTAGAGCTTGGTTCCGCACAGTTGGCGCGGAAACGGTAGACTATCGCTAGAGCTATTCTGTGCGCATCCTGACCCGATACATTCTCGGCGAAATTCTTTCCCACACGCTCATNNGGGTGCGCGCTCTTCACCTTCATTCTCTTCATGCACGACATGCCACACATTCTGGATGTGGTGGTGCGCAACAGCTCCACCTTTACGAATGTGATGGAGATTCTGCTGTTCACGCTGCCCAACACCTTCAAGGTCACCATTCCGATGGCGGTGCTGGTGGGGGTGTTGCTGGGGCTGAGCCGGTTGGCTTCGGACAGCGAGATCATCGCCATGCGCGCTTCGGGGCTGGGGATCGGCTACTTTGTGCGCGTGTCTTCGATTGTGGCGGTGGGCGGCACGCTGATTGGGCTGGGCAACTCGATCTACGTGGCGCCGCGCGCCAACCAGGCGATCCTGGAGATGCAGCAGGAGCTGGAAACCTCGCAGGCCTCGTATGAGATTCAGCGCGGCGTGTTCTACGAGGAGTTCAAGAATATTGTTCTCTACGTGCAGGACGTGCGCGCGGGATCGGGCGCATCGAACTGGCGGCAGGTGTTCATGGCCGACGTCACGGACCCATCGAACCCGCAGATCACGACGGCGGCCTCGGCGACGGTGGTGAACGACAGCTCGCAGGAGCTGCTGATGCGGCTGCGCAACGGGTCACGGCATGAGACCGTGGCCGGCCAGCCTCTGCAGTACAACATCTCAAATTTTGAGACCACCGACCTGCCCCTGGCCCTCAGCCAGCAGAGCTCGATTCAACTGGGGCGGATGGACACGTCGATCTATGCATTGCCGATGGCTGCGTTGATCGAGCGCACACGCGGTCCCGATCCGAAGCGGTTCCTGATTGAATTGAATAACCGCTTCGCCTACCCCGCGGCGTGCCTGGTGCTGATGCTGGTGGGCGTTCCGCTGGGTGTAGCTTCGCGGCGCGGCGGAAAAAGCGCGGCGTGGGTATTTACGATTGCGCTGGTGGTGGTCTATTACTCGCTTTCGCTGATCGGGACCGCGCTGGGGCGGCAGGACAAAATCCCGGTCTTTCTGGCGATCTGGCTGGCCAACATATTGTTTGCCACAGCCGGCGCATTTCTGCTGTGGCAGATGGCCAGCGGCGGGCGGGTTCTGAATGCGATTACGAGTTGGGCGTCGCGGGCTCCCAAATCCGAGGCCGCTGTTGCGGTCAAGCTGAGTAAAGGGCCGCTTGCGAGATGGATGAGCCGGTTGCAGCCGCACCCCCAGCGCGCCAAGGCGCGGAACGCGTTTCCGCGCATTCTGGACGAGTACGTGGTGCTCGAGTTCCTGAAGATGTTCCTGCTGGTGCTGATCGGGTTTGTGGTGCTGATGCTGGTCTTCACCTTCTTCGACCTGGTAAGCGACATCCTGAAGAACCATATTCCGCTTTCAACGGTCGGTGAATACCTGGTCAACCTGACGCCCGACATGCTCTACCAGATTGCGCCACTGGCGGTCTTGATTGCGGTGCTGGTGACCTTTGGCGTGCTCAACCGCAACAGCGAGCTGATCGCCATGAAGGCCACCGGCATCAGCTTATACCGACTGGTGGTTCCGGTCGTCGCGATTGCCGCGATTTTGTCGGTGAGCCTGTTCCTCTTCGACGAGTACTACCTTCCCCAGGCCAATCGCAAGCAGGAGGCGCTGCGCAATATCATCAAGGGCCGGCCGCCGCAGACGGTGCTGCACCCGGAGCACAACTGGATCTTCGGCCAGCCGCGCGCCGGTGAGCCGGGGCGCATTTTCTACTATGAGTTTTTCGATCCCGTCCGCGACGAATTCGCGAATCTGTCGGTATTTGAGTTCGATCCGGCCACGTTTGCGCTTTCGCGGCGGATTTTTGCTTCGCGCGCCGTCTGGAATGAAAGATCGAACTCGTGGGTTTTCCGGGACGGCTGGGAGCGGGATTTTGAAGGCGGAGCCGTGAAACCGGATGGCTATCACGAATTCGAAAGGACTTCATTCGCCGAGTTGCACGAGGAACCTGGCTACTTCAAGAAGGAAAGCCTGCAATCGCAGGAGATGAACTTCGGCCAGCTCGATCACTACATCAGCGACCTGCGCCAGAGCGGGTTTGACACGATGGTGCTGCGCGTGGCGCTGTGGCACAAGCTGGCTTACCCGCTGATCGCGATTGTGATGGCGGTGCTGGCGATTCCCTTCGCGCTCTCCATGGGCCGTCGCGGCTCGCTGACCGGGATTGCGGTGGCGATTTTTGTGGCGCTCACCTACTTTGTGGCCGATAGCCTTTTTGGGGCGATGGGCAACCACAACTATCTGCCCGCGGCGCTGGCGGCATGGTCGCCGGATATTCTGTTCGGACTGACCGGCGGGTATTTGCTGCTGAGAACGCCGACGTAGGCGACCTGTCCCTAAAGTTCTTAGTAGAAACGCCGCAGCGCAACCGCAGGTCCCCTTCGACTACGCTCAGGGCGGGCTTTCGACTCCGTTTGACGCCACAGCGCGTCAAACTCCGCTCAGGATGACAGCGCATTTCTAATACTCGGGGTCCGCGCCTTTCGCACGCCTTGCCCCTTACAATAGGGCTATGCTTCGCGAACTGCGGCCCCTCTTCGTCTACATGCGACGCTACCGCTGGGGATACGTTTGGGGGACCCTCTCCTGTATCGCTACCAATGCGGCGTCGGTGCAGTTTCCCAGGGTGCTGGGGCTGGCGGTCGACAGATTGCAAAGGCATCTGGCCGACCACAAGGCGATTCTGGGATTCGCGGCGCTACTGGTTGCGATCTCGATCACGAAGGGCATTTTTCTCTACGCGCAGCGGTGGATTCTGATCGGCATCTCGCGGGAGATTGAGTTCGACATCCGCAACGACCTGTTCCGGCATCTTGAAAAGCAGGACTCGGGCTTCTACCAGCACTATCGCACCGGCGACGTGATGGCGCGCATGACCAACGACCTGAATGCCGTCCGCATGCTACTGGGGCCGGCGCTGATGTACAGCGCAAATACCGTCTTCTTCACTATTTTCGCGTTGTATTTCCTGCTGCACCTGAGCCCATGGCTGACGCTGGTCGCTCTCGCTCCGATGCCGCTGGCCAGCATTGTGGTGCAGTATCTGGGCCACCGAATTCACGACCGGTTCGAGCGAATTCAGGCCAGCTTCTCCGAAATCTCTTCGCAGGCCCAGGAAAACTACTCCGGAGCGCGGCTGATTCGCGCCTTTGCGCGAGAGGAGTCGCAGATCGGGCTGTTTGAGAAGCTCAACCGGCTCTACATCGCACGGTCGCTTCGGCTGGTTCAACTGATGGGCATGCTGTGGCCGACGCTGGAGTTCATTCTGGGCGTCTCGATGGTGATCACGCTGCTGGTAGGCGGGCACGAAGTCCTCGCAAAGCAGATTTCCCCAGGCGGTTTTTTTGCGTTCTACACCTACATGATCCTGCTCACATGGCCGATCATCGCCGTGGGCTGGGTGGTGAATCTCTTTCAACGCGGCACAGCCTCTGTCCAGCGCATCGATGAGTTGTTGCAGGCTGAACCTGCCATTGATGACAGCCTGGCCGACCCGGCGATCAAGGCCGATGCTGTGTTGAGCGGGGAAATCGAGTTCCGGAACCTGAACTTCAGCTATGGAGAGACTGCGGTTCTGCGGGACATTTCGCTCAAGATTCCGGCCGGATCGAGCCTGGCGATCGTTGGTCCGACCGGCTCGGGCAAGTCGACATTGGCGAATTTGATTCCGCGGCTCTTTGAGGCGCCGGAGGGGTCGCTGCTGGTGGATGGGCGGCAGGTGCGCGAGTATCCGCTGGCGGTACTGCGGCACAACATCGGCATGGTGCCCCAGG
>PMWR01000236.1 GCA_003166055.1 Acidobacteriaceae bacterium | reverse complement strand
TCCGCACACGCGACGCATTCATGTCGATCCCACGCATTTCATATGCAGAATGGAAGAGCGGGAAGCGATAACCACCTGCGGTGGGGCCAATAGCTCGCTATCCGCTCGCACGGGCTTCTGTGCTTCCTTTCCGCGGAAACCGCCTGCGGTGGGGCGGACGCTCGCTATTCGCTCGCACGTGCCGAATTGCTCATCCGGTTTTAATTGGGAAAGAAGATGGTGATTGTCCCGTCCTCGTTGTTTGCGGTGATGATTTCGCTGCGGCGGTCGCCGGTTAGCCGCGCAACCGCGACGGAGCCCCAGCCGCCCTTGAACGGAATTGATGACGCGACAAACTCTCCATCGCTGCCGCGATCAAAGACCATGAGATTTTTGCTTTCCGCGCAGGCGACAACAATTGCCTGTTTGCCGTTCCCTGCCAGATCCCCAGCGGCTACGCTGTCAGCTCCGCGACAGTTGCCTAGGGGCAGAGGTGAACCTGGCATCGGCCTGAAAGCGCCTTTACCGTCTCCGAGCAGCACCGTTACCGCGCTCTCAGAGGGGCTGGCTATGTCCCGCTGATAGGGAATGATGATGAGGTCTGAAGTCCCGTCCCCATTCACATCGTCTACGAACACCTGCCAGGGCTTTGCGCCGGCGGGAAACGGAGAACCGGGAGCTTCTCGGAAACCGCCCTTTCCATCTCCCAGCAAGATCGTGACCGTTCCATCATCGAGGTTTGTGGTCACAACATCGGGGAGACCGTCATGGTTGAAATCGGCGGAGCGCAGTCGCTCATAAGGCCGATGACCTACAGAAAAATACCGGCCCGGCGTCGCAAGCCCTCCTTTGCCATCGCCGAGGAGGAGTTCAATCTGGTTTGTGCCCCAACTATCGGTGACCACGTCGGGCTTGCCGTCTCCGTTGAAATCCGCGACCGCGACTCCATGGGGATGTGGCCGGGAATGCACATCGATGGGAGAGCCTGGCGCTTGACGAAAACCTCCTTTGCCGTCGCCGAGGAGAATCGTGAGATATGGGGATTGGTGATCCGCAATGACAAGGTCGAGATTGCCGTCGCCGTTCATGTCGGCGATGCCGATGTCGTTGGGAAGATGCCCGGCAGGAAACGGTGAGCCAGGAGCTTCGCGGAATTGGCCCTTTCCATTGCCGAGCAGGACGCTGACGGTCTCGCTGTCAGCATTCGTGACCAGAATGTCCGGATTGCCGTCATGATTCACGGCAGCTACGGAGATCCACCGGGGGCCATGGCCGACGGGAATTGAGACCTCACGAAATCGCTGCGACGGCACCGAAAAATCCCCTGTGACGAGGGAAAGCGGCAAAAGAATCAGAGCGGCGGCAGGCGTCTTCATATGACCTCCCTACTTCGCCCAACTTGCTCTCACGCGGGGGCGAGGTGGTCCATGGGGGGCATGGAGGCTAGAAACAGGCGGGCGAATTCGGCGCTGTACTGCTCGAGAAGCTGCTGGACGCGGGCGGGGTCTTCGGAGCGGACGATGAGGCCGGCGTGGTGGTCCTTCTTGATGCGGAGGACGATTTCGGGGTCGTTGAATGCGGATGTGTCGGGGTTGGCGGTGTTGGCGAGACAGAGGACAGAGCCGGCGTAGTCGCTGCGCGGGGTTGGAGGGGCGTAGGCTTTTCCGCGAAGATGGCTGACTTCAAGTTTGGCCCATTCGCGCCAGAGGTTGACGCCGGTGGAGACATCGACAAGGTCGGCGATGAAGGCGCCGCCGACGCGGGCGGCAATTTCAAGGAAGTAGTAGCGGCCGTCGGCGTGGGCGCGGATGTATTCAGCGTGGGTGACGCCGCGGACCATGCCGAGGGATGGTGCGAGAGACGCATTCATCTCGGTGAGCTCATGCCAGTCGTAGCTGGAGCGGTCGACGGTGCGGGTGGTGAAGACGCCGCCTTCGTGCATGACCTGCATGGGCGGACGGCCGTACTGATGGACTACGGAGAGGAGGACTTTGCGCTCGCCCAGAATGGAATCGACATGGTAGATGTCGCCGGGAACGAATTGCTCGAGGAGGTAGTGGCTTTGGCGGTCGCCCAGCTCGTCGAGGGCGCGCCATAGCTGCTCCGGCTGCTCGATTTTGCGAATGCCGACAGAAGAAGCTTCGGAGCGGGGCTTGAGGAGCCAGGGCGGAGGGACGCGGTCCATGTATTCGCGGAGGTCGTCGTAGTTGAGGACGCGGCAAAACTCGGGGACCAGGAAGCCGAAGCTTTTGGCGCCGGTTCGCATTGCGAGCTTGTCGCGGTAGAAGGCGGAGGTGGTGGTGCCCATGCCGGGGATGCACATGTGCTCGCGGACCTGGGCGGCGGGTTCTAGATCGAACTCGTCGAGGGCCACGATGCGGTCGAAGCGACGGCCGCGTGCCATATAGGAGACGGTGTTGAGAAGCTGCTCGCGGGTGAGGCCGGTGGGCATGGTTACCAGCTCTTCGAGAGATTCGCGGGGCCATTCAGCATCTCGCAGCGAGTCGAGCGTGAGCAGAGTCGGTTTGACGCCCATCTCCGCGCACTGGCGCAGGAAGTCGTGGCCTTTTTCAAAGCTGGCAAGGCAAAGAAACCGCTCGCTGCTGTCGCCCATGGCCCTCGCTCCGGATGCTGCATGTACATTCAAGGCCAACTCGGGTTTGGACCTTGGATGAGGATAGTTTTACCATAGACGCTGCGAGTGGGAAGGATGGGGGTAGGATGGAACCTCCCTCAGGGGCTGAAGCCCAACTATCGATTAACGGACTTATCGGCACGACTGAAGTCGTGCCCTTTCAAAGATTGCGGCTGTTCAAGGATTGCGCGAGATGGTTTCGGCGAAGGCGATTGTTGAGTTGCAGGACGAACGGACACGCGCGTGGCACGAGGCGCGTGAGGCCGACGGAGGAACTGCGCCCACGGACGCGAACGCGGCGTGGATGGCGCTGGTGGCGCGGCAGCACGGAGCCAACTTCGATCTATGGCACATTGAGGACGAGGCACGAGCGCCGGGAGCAACTTGTGAGGTGCTTGCCGGAGTAAAGCGGCGAATCGACACGACCAATCAGCGACGCAACGATCTGGCGGAGGAGCTGGACCGGATGCTGCTGGCCTGGCTGGCGGCGCGTGGGCTGCCAAATGCGGAGGCTCCGCTGAACTCCGAGTCGCCGGGGCTGATGATTGACCGGCTGTCGATTCTGGCGCTGAAGATGTATCACACGCGGGACGAGGCGGAACGCAGGGATGCGCCGGAGGGCCACGCGGTCCGCAATCGCGAGCGGCTAGCCGTACTCACAGAGCAGCGCGCGGACCTGGCAATGTGCCTGGACGCGTTGTGGGAAGAGACGCTGAAGGGAACGCGGCGCTTCAAGCTTTACCGGCAAATGAAGATGTACAACGATCCAGACCTCAACCCGGCCATCTATCGCAACAGCTCAACAGAGTGAAAGAGATAGACGGCACTTGCGTAGCCACCCATTGACGTAGCGCGGGGTAATGCGTATAAAGAGTGCCTGAGCAGCGCAACTCCCGAAGCAGGTACCGGGACCGGCACGGACGCGGGGGGAGCTGGCTGAGTCTCAATAAGGGAAATGGGTTCTCACGGCAAAACCATGATGCAAGAGGTCAGACACGCGGCGCCGAGCCGCAAAAAACCGCCCACGCCCACTGCGAAGCCAGGAAGCTACGCAAGCACTGGTTCAGGCACCGGCACCGGACCCGCTTTCCAGCATTTTCAGAGCGCGGTGCAACTTCTGCAGCAGGCGAAGTATGAAAAGGCGCTGGCGGCGTTTGAGAAGCTTCTGCCCGAGGCGCCAATCGAGATCAAAGAACGCTGCCAGATGTACATTCAAACCTGCCGGCGTCAACTGGAGCGGCCAAGCCTGGCATTTGACACGCCCGAGGAGCACTACGACTACGCGGTGAGCCAGTTGAACGACGGCTACTACGAAGAGGCGCGGGAACAGTTTGGCCAGATTCTCTCCTCGCATCCGGGAGCGGATTATGCGTTCTACGGGCTGGCGCTGCTGGATTCGATTACGGGACGGACGCAGGATTGTCTCGCGAACCTTGCACGGGCCATCGAACTGAATCCCAGGAACCGCTTGCAGGCCCGGGCCGACAACGACTTCCAGAGCATGGTGGACGATCCGCGGTTTACCGAACTGCTTTATCCTGAGATTCCTTAAGGATTCAATTGAATTCCGCGCACCCTGCCAACGTTCCGCGAACAATCCCGGACCTTTCGGGAAAGTTGTCTGGCGGTGCTGAAACCGGCAGCGCCAGCGGTCCGATGCGCGTTGTGGCGATCGGGGGCGGGACGGGGCTGTCTACCCTGCTGCGCGGGTTGCGGCGGCATGTTACCGTGGCTGGTCAGACAAGCTCCGCTCCGGGGCCGATCTCAGACCTGGCTGCCGTGGTGACGGTGACCGACGACGGCGGATCTTCAGGGCGATTGCGCAAGGGCTTTAACATGCTTCCGCCCGGCGACCTGCGCAACTGCATGGTGGCGCTGAGCGAGGAAGAGGACCTGCTGACGCAGCTCTTCAGCCACAGGTTTCAGGGCGGGGATGCGCTGAAGGGGCATAACTTCGGCAACCTGTTTGTGGCGGCGCTGACGGAGATTACCGGAGACTTTGGCCAGGCGATTCAACTGGCTTCCCGGATTCTGGCTACGCGGGGACGGATCTACCCGGTAACGACCGCGAACGCAACGCTGGTGGCGCGGATGGAGGACGGCTCGCTGGTGCGGGGCGAGACGAAAATCACCGCCAGCAGGAGCCGGATTGTGGAGCTGATGCTCGATCCGCCGGACGCAGCGCCACTGAAGGAGACGCTGGACGCGATTGAGCGGGCGAACCTGATTACCGTGGGGCCGGGGTCGCTTTACACATCGCTGATTACGAACCTGCTGGTGGATGGGATTCCGGAGGCGCTGGCGGCGGCGCGCGGGGTGCGGGTCTACATCTGCAACCTGATGACGCAGGCCAA
>PMWR01000132.1 GCA_003166055.1 Acidobacteriaceae bacterium | reverse complement strand
CCCTTCATCGGCATCAAGGCCATTGACATGTTTCTGGTAGCGCTGCATCTGGCGTAAACACAGGGGGTGCGTTCGCGCCCCAAAGGAGATGTACCGTGCATTCCGTCTGGAAGACTTCAATTCTCTTCACCATCGTGACCACCGTACTGTTGGGCCTGGGCTATCCTCTGTTCGTCACCGGCATCGCGGCTGTNNGACCAACTGTCCAAGGAGAACCCGGGCCATCCCGTGCCCATCGATCTGGTCACCACCTCCGGCTCCGGCCTCGATCCCGACATCACCCCAGATGCAGCTTTCTTCCAGGCTCCTCGCGTCGCTGAAGCTCGTGGGATTCCCGAAGACCGCATCCACCAGCTCATCGAGCAGCACATTACAAGCCGGCAGCTGGGGGTCCTAGGGGAACCCCGCGTCAATGTGCTGGATTTGAATCTGGCTCTGGACGAGTTGCCGAAGTAAGTCAATCGGTGGCTTGAACTTCAAAGACCTGGCGATTGAGATCTCGGCAGTCCCTGGACCTCTGAGAGATCGATACCGGACCTTCCAACCATAACGGCGATTGTCAGCAAGCTTGAAGGGATCCGCAAAGTTGCCTCAATGATGGCGGCGAGCGCTTTGTGCGCAGGCGGAACGATCTTCATGCTCCTTTGCCATGGTCAATTTCCAACGCGATTTGAAGAGTAACGATTCACACCTGAGTCGAAAACCCTTTTGTAGAAAAGAGAGGCAAAATGAAAAGCAATTCCTGGATAGTTATTCCCACAACGGCGTTACTTTGTTTAGTGTTGACGCCAATGAAGGCCGTCGCACAGAAGGCCGCTACAAGCTCGTCCGTAATCCCGATCATTGAAGGAGCGAACACAACCCCAAACGCACCTGGCAGTGAATCGGCCGCGTTGGCAGCAACAAATACCGCCTCAACTTCGAGCACGGCTACGGGCACGCATGCTCCCACCCCTGAAACGCCTGCTCCTGCTACATCCACAGCCGCTAATCCGTCAGCTTCCGTTGCCGCGCCGCTCACCAACGATGCGGTCATTAAAGAGCTTGCCGAGATGAAAGCGCGCATTGCGCAACTGGAAGCGGAACTGAAGGCGCGAAGCGGAGCTGGCGACGCAGCCGAGGCTGAACGCGATGCCAATACTCTGCGGTCGGCTGAGGGGGCCGATACTAACGGCACTCCCGGCCTAATGACGCCCAGTCAGGCCGCTGCTGTGCCCGCGCCCGCAGCAGCACCGGCGCCTCCGGAGATCTCGGCGGAAAGACTCACCAAGTCGGCACCGTTCCCCGGCGACTGGACCTGGATGAACAGCAACGGGCGGGTGGTGGACACTCCGATGGCCACCAAGTACTTCACCCCGGAGGTTCGCTTCGACGCAAACTACATTCTGGACTACAACCACCCGGTCGATGACTCGATGGGCGGCTCGACCGAAATGTTCCGCTCCGACGAGTGGCAACTGGAGCAGGTAAGCGTGGGCGGCGACATCCGCATCGATAACGTCCGCGGGCGCATTCTGACGATGGACGGCTTGTTCGCCACGACCACTCCGCGCAATGATTCCAGCTATAACCGCGGCCAGTGGAATCTGGCGAACGCCTATCGATACATCTCTGAAGCGTGGGGCGGGTATCACTGGGATGTAAACCACGGCCTGAACGTGGACGCCGGCATCTTCGTCTCCTACATTGGCCTGTTCAGTTACTACAACGCCGACAACTGGGCCTACCAGCCGTCGTTTGTTTCCTCAAACACGCCTTGGTTCTTCAACGGGCTTCGTGTTCAGTGGTGGCCCACGGAGAAGCTGAAAATCGAGCCGTGGTTTATTAACGGCTGGCAGTCGTATGCGCGGTACAACAGCAAACCGGGATTAGGTGGCCAGATTCTGTGGCGTCCCAAGCCCTACCTGGACTTCGTATGGAATGACTACGGCCTTGGCGAGGACGACGCTGGATTTCCTGGACGCTCGCGTGTTCACGCCGACTACAGTGCACAGGTCAAGTTTTACGACCAACCCAAGAAGTTCTTTGACAAAGCCGCCTTTACTCTGACCGGCGATCTCGGTTGCGAATACGGCGGCGGGCCTGCTGCCGGCTACTACGATGCCCATGGCTTCTCTCCGGAACAGGGCACCTCGGATACGTACACTGGCGGTGTCAATTGCCACAACAGCAGAAACGGGAAGCCCAAGCAGGATTTTGAAGGCACGATGAGCTACTTGCGCCTTTGGTTCAAGAAGGACATTTACGCCGTGACAGTCGGTGGCGGCCTGATGAACAACCCAGGCCGATACTTGACTCTGCTGCCGCCGATTAACGACGCATCTGCAAGTTCGGGAACTCCCTATTTTACGCAAAACGCTGGCGACCGCGCTCAGATGCATGACGGCACAGTAACTTTCGACTACATGCCATCGCAGTTCATCACATTCCGCCTCGAGGAAAGCTACCGGTATTCCGATGTGCCGTACTGGACCGGGCATGGCGGCATAACACCTCCTGGTGGCAACAATGGCAACCCAGCCGACTACCAGTGTGCCGCAGGCGGAGACCCAGGCGTTGGCTACGTGCCCACTCCAGCCGGGATTGCGTTGGG
>PMWR01000268.1 GCA_003166055.1 Acidobacteriaceae bacterium | reverse complement strand
GCCTTTCCATTGGGCATACGTCATCTTGTGGCAGTCAGAACAGATTTTCCCGGCTGGAATCGCCTTATGGTGCTTCTGCGTGGCATGAGCCTTCTGAGCCATGGCAGGTTGGACGGCAGCAGCCAAAACGAGAAAAACGAGCAGGGCAGAACTGAACAAAAGCGCGCGGAAACTATTCATGGGCGGATCTCCTGAGTGGAAAGTCGTAGTATCGGACCGGCGATGGCCGCCGTCAGTGATGCAGATTACATCTCACCGTCATGCGATCTGCGCACTGGGCGCGAGGTCTGTTGCCAAAGGAATGGTCACAAACGCCCCAGGGTCCCGGATCGAGGCAGTGCCCGGTTGATCGCGCATGCCGAAATTACCCACATAGGAGACCACAAGGCCGGAAGAAGCGAGCGGGCTTCGCAGGTTGCGGGAAAGCCCCGTTGCTTCGAACGGGCGGGGAGGATGCGGACGTGGACGTCCGCGGTACAGCGGGTCTCCCACCCCACGGACGAAGACCTGTTCGCGGGGGCCCGGGTCTGGAGACCCGCGATCCCTTCGACGGACCGGCCCTGCCGATGATGGGATTCATCGCATCCCTCAGGGGTTAAAACCCAGCAGCGTTTTTGGCGGTATTCGGCACGAGTGAACTCGTGCCCTTTCGCACATCCGCGTCAAGGTGAGGTTCTCAGCAGGCTGAATCGGCTAGAAGCTGATCTTCTGCGGCTGGATCGGGCTGAAACCGCCAGCCTGATTCGGCGCGGGGTGCGGCATGCAATGGCTTCTGGATTGGATCGGCGAGGCGTAGGCGCGGGTGACATGGAGCCGGTCCATCACAATGTAGCGCGCGCGCAGGCCGTCGATCGTGGCAGGTAACGCGGCCGGGACCCGCTTGCGGTCGACGTAGATTACCAGCGCAGCTTCTCTTGGGCTATCCAGACTCTGGCCCACGCCGACGCCGAAGAAGGCTGGATTCTGCTTCATCAGCGAGTGCGCAATCTGCTGCTTGGCAGCTATCGCCGCATTGAGCTGAGCGNNCGATTCGTCGACATAGAGGATCACCGCCGCTTCGCCGGGGTGGTCGCTGCTCTTGCCCATGGCGACGCCGAGGATGCCGGCGGAGGGGTGGATCAGCATGCGCGCCTGGGCCAGGGCTTCCTGCGCGCGCAATGTTTCATTCCCGCTCAGCATGCGGGCCTGGGCCGCGGCAACCGTGTTGTCGCCGTAGTTGAGGCAACTGACGGCGTGGTCCGCAGCGCCGACAAAGGTGTAAGTCGTTCCCGCTCCCAACTGCGCGTTGAGCTCGTTCAAAACATCGGTCGCGGGGTTGGCTACGCCCTGGCTTACGCCCGACACGTCCGTTCCGCCCGCAAAGAACAGCCCGACCGGCTCGGCGTTAGCGGTATCCACCACCAGTGAGCCGGAGTCGCCCGCATCGCTGAACTCGTTGCCGCTGATGGCTACCTGGTTGGTGTAGGTTCTGGTCAGGTAGGGCTTGGTTTCAGCGCAGTCCAGGTAGTAATCGACGCTGACATCGAGAGCGAGGGCCGAGACGCCGGCACAGGTTAACCCAGTCGTCCGTCCGCTCTTGGCTACCGTGAGAGCAAGCGATGCGGCTTCGCCCCTGCCGCCCGTGGAGGAGACGCCCGGAGGCGCCGCAGCCAGCGTGCCATCGCCCAGGCGGGCGCCAAATTCAAGAATGTTGCCGCTTGCGCCGATGGCG
This sequence comes from Acidobacteriaceae bacterium, assembly GCA_003166055.1. The sequence continues at coordinate 8,220 of PMWR01000268.1, read as the reverse complement.
TTGGAGTTGACCTGCGCAATCGCCGCGTCGGCATTGGTGGCGCTCGAACTGAGCGGCAGCCAGCCGGTGAGCGAGGCCACCGGAGTGGCGCCTGCGCCATCGCCGTAAGGAGTGCAGTTGTTGTCAATCAACCCCGGCTGGATGATGGCGTCGCCGACGCTGGCATGGTCGCTGCGCGCCAGCACGTGGTTGTTGCTCAGCAGGTACTGGTGGCTGTTGGTGTCCTGGATCAGTGAACCAAGCGTACCGCTGCAGCAGTCCACGATCTGGTTGCCCGAGGTGTCGTAGTCGTTGTTGTTGCCGCCCGAGCTGCCCAGCGAAACCGGCGTGGCCGTTTGCGCCTGGTGAGCCGTTGGGCTGCTCGAAACGCCCGCTGTGTTCAACAGCAATTCACCCACGGCCCTCGACACTTCGCCGGCGGTGGCCACAACGTAGGTGGCGCCGGTGAAGGCGACTGTGGCCGGCGCTGTGTAGGTCACCGTGCATGAGGTGAAGGTGGAGATACTGCGCTGGCAGTTCACCAGGCCCAGTGAGCCTTGTCCGCCCGTCGCACCCGTCGACGTATTGGAGAGCGTGTAGTTGATGCCGGCGCTGCCGCCCGCTTCAGCCAGGTAGCCGGTGATGGTTACTTGCCCATTGGCGCTGAGGGCCGCGTTCTCCGGCGTGAGCGGCTGCAGGAATCCCGGTGTTATGGTCAGCACGGCGGTTGCGGTGGCGGCGGTGCTGGAGGCGGTGTTCGATTCGAGGGTTGCGGTGACTGCGACGCGCACGCGGTCGGCGGTGAGATAGCTGGGCGGAATGTACTGGCCGCTTGAGGTAATGGAGCCGGCTCCGCTGTTCGCGTCTCCTCCGGAAACTGTCCAGGTGACTGTGGCCGCGCCTCCGCCCGAGAGGGTCGCGGTGAACTGCTCGACGGAGGCGCCCTGCGAATTCGTCGCATTGCAGCCGGTGCAGTTGGTGTCAATTGAGTTGGCGCCGGGAGAGATGGAGAATGTGGCGTTGGAGGGATTCGCGGATACGAGCCCACCGGCACAACCCGTCGCGAGGAGCAGCGCCGGCGCCAAAATCATCGAAACATTCCGTGATTGCAGGCGTCCCATGATCACAGTCCTAGTATAGGGTGGCTGCGCCATCCCCGGATAGACAAGATGGGAGCGAGCAGACGCCTCAAAAGTATGACGAGGAGCCCGGGTCGGATTGCGGCCACAGGCAAGAAATGCGCATGAATTCGTCGAAGGCGCAGCCCGTTCAGAGACAAAAACGGGAGAAGGCCATTGGAATGGCCCTCTCCCCTATTTGACTCACAGTATTGGCCTTGGTTAGTATCCGCCGGTCCATGTCGATTTCCGCTTCGGACCCTCCGGCCCGTTGACGTCGTCGGTCACGAAGATGCTCAGAATATAACCGGCAATCACCTGGAGAATCGGCGCGGCAAAGGTACCTAACCAGCCAAGCGCGGCCTTCAGGATGTCTGCGACGGTGCTTGGGCTCATGTGGGTAGTTGCGCCCTCGGGTCCCCAACGATAGGGGTAATTTAACCATTGCGGCTCGGGAAATGCGGAGCCGAGCCAGTCGGCGGAGACGATCTGGTAGTTCTTACCGCAATCCAGGCTCTTCCCTCCGTCGGCCGTATCGTTTCGGAGGAAGAACTCGATCCCGGCGGGAATGGCCGGATCGGGATACTTGCGGTGTTCGGTGTAGTTCCCTCCGGTCTGCGCATAGACGGCGTGGCCGTTGCGCGACGAATAGATGTTGATCTGCTGTCCGGTTCGCTTGAACTGGCCAAGTTGCGACGGGTTGAACATCTGGCCGCCGGAGTGCTGGGAAAGCCACGCCCCGATCATCGCCTTCGAGCCATTATCGATGCGAACCATGCAGCACTCCCAGTCGCCGTAGTGCTCGCCCATGGGGGCCAGATTTGGATCGCCGCTATGAACGATCGTATCGAAGAGCAGACCGTTGATATGCGCCGTGCCGGGACCGTTATAGGCGTAAAAGAACCAGAACTGCAGGTCGGTGTAGCTCAGGCCGGGCTTCCAATAGGCATGAAGATAGCCTTTGGCCGTTGTCAGGTCCCCGCCTTTGAAGGAATCTTCAAGGATCAGCCAGTAACGCCCATCGCCGCTGGTTCCAGTGGGCAGTTGCGAAATGGAGGGGTGGTTGATGTCCGTTCCGGTCTTGCTGTCATGGAGCTTGGCATGTTGCAGGAATGCCTCTATCGAGCACATGTTATAGATTTCGCTGGGGTTGAAGTGCAGGATCGGCCCGTAGGTCTGGATGGCGTGCTGCAGATCCGCCTGGCTCAGACCGGCCGACGGGCTGGAGATGAAGAACTTCTCCCACGGGCCGGCGGTGTACTGGGCATTCACAATGCCGCCGCCGGGACCCACAGGCGCGTTGACCCCTCGGCCGTCCATGCGCAAAAACACATTGGCGAACGCAGTCGAAGCGATCGACTGGCTTCCGTCCGAATTGTTCACCAGCCGGAATTTCTCATACGGCCCGGCCGTGTATTGAGCATTGGCCTTTCCGCCGCCGTTGTCAGCGGGCTTAGTGACCCCCGCACCGTCGAGACGCAGGAAAACATTGGGGAAGGCGGTTGCGCCAAAAGAGACTGTCCCGTCTGGATTGTTGATCAGGTTATAGGTCTCATAGGGTCCGGCCCCAAACTGGCAGTTGCAAACGCCGCCGCCTGGGCCGACCGGTTGGGTAACACCGCTTCCGTCAAGGCGAACATAAACGCCGGGGAAAGCGGCGGAACGAATCACTACTGTGCTCATTTCTCCTCCGAGACTCCGTGTGGTTTAGGGGAAGGTTTGATCATCCGGCGAGCTGCCTCATTCCGGCAATCGCTTCGTTCCAGGGTTGCCGACGCAACCTGGGGAATGCTGCCGGCTGGCTCCACTGAATATTCGGACAATGAATCGGGGCAAGTCGAATGCGCTGAGAGGTTTGGGGAGCTTCGACTGGCGCACGGTGTACCCACCCCTCATGTCGATTGGGTGCATCTCCTGCGCCAGCTACAGACAGTATTTAGAATTCGCGAGGATGAACAGATTACTAAGGTCGGTTTTTATACGTTGGACTTTAGTACAGAACCGTGCAAGGCCCACCGTGTGCCCCTCGGTAATGGACAGGCTTGAAACGGCGCGGTCCAGGACAACCCAGCCGACTGCTGGATTTTCCGTCCATGCGGCTCATTTCAGACAGCAGGTAAATGGAGAATCAAAACCAGCGCCCCGTCGATCGGGTCCGCCAATCCTTACGACAGGACTCTTCTCAAGAATCCGCGCAACCCCAACCGGCCAAGCGCGCTGGTAAAGAAGACCAAAGCGATCAGAATGGCCCACCAGGGCATGTGGGCAACGCCCGGCGTAACGGCAGCTCGCAGCCCCTCGCTCATGTAAACGATGGGATTGAAGAGCACAGCCACCGCAAGCCAGGTCACGTTCTTCAGCAGGCCCGCCCAGGTGTAGTAAACGCAGCCTAGAAACGTAATCGGCACCACGATGATGGAGAAGACCAGGCCGATCTGCCTGGGGCTCACGGTTGACCCGATGACCAGTCCCAGCGACCCGGCCAGCAGGCTGGCGAGCACCAGCACCAGCGCCAGCAGCAGCCAACTATGCACGTCGGCGCGCACCGGCACGGCGGGAATGTAATACGCCATGGGAATCACCAGCAGTGCGGCCACAATGCTTTGCATGGCGCTGAAGCAGACCTTCTCCAGCGCCACCGCCCAAAGCGGCAGCGGGCACATGACGCGATCGTCGATCTCGCGGGTAATGCCGAACTCCGATGAAAGCGGCAGCGCCACGGCGGCGATGCCCGAAAACATGATGGCTACGGCCATCAGTCCAGGCAGGATGATGGTGCCGAAGCTCGGGCCGCCGCCCGACGCGAGCGGATTCCCACCCGCCATGTGCGGCAGGATGAACGTGAAAACGAAAAGAAACAGCAGCGGCTGCATGCCGACGCGCAGCAGAAAAGGAATGAATTCGCGCGTCAAAACGCGCAGGTCGCGCAGCAAAAGACCCAGAAACGCCTTGAAAAAGATCCCCGTCCCGCCGGGCTGAATGTTCGGCGTAGCACCGGGCTCTCCATTCCCTATTCCCTGTTCCCTATTCCCTGTTTTACTCACGCAAGTCCCTCCCTGTGAGCCGGATAAAGACTGTTTCCAGGCTGGGTTCGGTAATTTCAAGGTCGCGGAGGCCAAAGCGGGCGGCTGCCTGCACGAGATCGGGCAGCAGGCCTTCGGAGCTGGCTGCGATGACGCGCAGGCCGGCGGGGGTGGCTTCGGCGCTGGTGACATCCTCACGTGCTTTCAGGCTGGCGATCACCTCCTCAAGTCCTTCATTCGATTTGAGTTTCAAGTCGTATATGGTGTGTGCGCCGAAGGTCGACTTGAGCTTCTCCGGCGAGCCGAGAGCCAGCACGCGGCCATAGTCGATGATGGCGACGCGGTCAGACAGAGAGTCGGCTTCTTCCATGTAGTGGGTGGTCAGCAGGACGGTAATGCCTTCCTTGCGCAGGCCTTCGACGGCCGTCCACATGGCCATGCGGCTCTGCGGATCGAGTCCCGCGCTGGGCTCGTCAAGAAACAGCACGGTGGGCCTATGCGCAATGGCACGAGCAATTTGCACGCGCTGCGCCAGGCCGCCGGAGAGCGCCGCCGGGTAGACGTCTTTGCGCTCGGTGAGCAGGAATTGGGACAGGAGCTCAAGCGAGCGCGCCCTGGCGCTGGAGTGGCTGAAACCAAAGTAGCGGCAGTGATAGTACAAATTCTCGTAGACGGTCAGCGAGCGGTCGAGGGTGTTGAACTGCGGGACGACGCCGATGTGCCGGCGGGCGTGAGCGGGGTGCTGAACGACATCGATTCCGGCGATGCGGACGGTGCCGCTGGTGGGCAGCGTCCGTGTAGTGCATATGCTGATCGTAGTGGTCTTACCGGCTCCGTTGGGGCCGAGCAGGCCGAAGATCTCGCCCTGTTTCAGCTCCAGGTCGATGCCGTCCACGGCCACGACCCGCAGCTTGGATTCGTAGACCTTGGTAAGTGCTTCGATTTCAACAATCAAGGGTTTCACCCGGTACTGGAATCAAGATGCGTCCAGTGTTCAGATTAACGCAAGGAGGGGCGGAAGCGGGAACCGGGAAATGACTGCGCGTAAAATGGTGTTTGATGAGGTTGATTCTGGAGAAAGGGGTCCAGAATGAAACACCGGCCGGATTTGCGTCCCGGAATTGCTGCGCATTTGGGTACTTGCGCAGCTTTGACCTTGATATTCAGGTGATTGACGGTTTAAGCTTTGAATCTCACAGTCGATATAAAAGGAGAATTTGTTTTGAGAGGTAGCGACTAGCAGAATTCAGTCGGCGTTCACCCCTTTGGCCGTCACGATTGGTTTGCCTTTGTGCGATACCGCTACCTTTCCGCGAGAGAGCAGTCTCTCCGGGGAGGCCCTATTGAAGGTTCCGAACTACTACGAGCTGCTCCAGATCAACCCCAATGCGGAGCCGGACACGGTTCATCGCGTCTATCGATTTCTGGCGGCCCGATTCCATCCGGACAATCCGGATACCGGCGATGCGGACCAGTTCGCCTTATTGAAACAGGCCTACGACGTTTTATCCAATCCGGTGACCCGGGCCGAATACGATATGGCCTGCACAAAGGAGGCGTCAGACGCAGCTCCGCTCTCCTCCTCCGTCGATTTCATGGACAGCATGGAGGGCGAGTTGAACCGGCGGCTGGCGGTGCTGGCGCTGCTTTATTTTCGGCGCCGCTCGGACTCCTCGCACCCCCAGGTTTCGCTCTTCGAGGTTGAAGCGCGCATGGGATTTCCCCGTGAATATCTTGAATTCACGATCTGGTATCTGCAAAAGAAGGCATACATTGTCCGGGCGGATAACGCCGACTTTACGCTGACAGCGGAGGGTGTGGACTTTGTTGAGACACAGCGCGCCAACATTCCGGTTCTCAATCGCCTGCTCACCAGCGGCAACACACCGCTTTCCTCAAACGCTTCGTCCACGCCCATCATTGTGCCCGGCGGAAACGCTGTTCCCGAAGGAACGTCGGTTCAGTAACCTGGCGGTAGGATGAAGAGGTCGCGGAAAGAGGCCTGATTCCGGGCGAGGCCAAGGCGAGCGCGGTGGGGCTGAAGCCCAACGTTCATAAGGGCGGCTATCGGCACGACTGAAGTCGTGCCCTTTCGCACATCTACGTACATTGGAGTTTTTCCGCAGCCTGTGAAACCGCAAACCTGCTCCGCCGCACGGCGCAAGGGTTGGAACGCTCAGTCCATTGCATGCTCATACCGCTCCAGCAGAATGCGCCTGAGGATCTTGCCGTTTTGATTTTGCGGCAGTCCGCCGGGCTCGACAATCCAGATGCGCCGCGGCGCCTTGTAGGGCGCCAGATTCTTGTGGCCCCATTCAAGCAGATCGGCTTCGCTGACCTCGGCGCCCTCGCGCAGTTCAACCGCCGCGACGGGCGTTGAGCCCTTTTCCTTGTGGGGCAGGCCGAAAGCGACGGCGCGCGCCACGGCCGGATGAGCCAGCAACGCTTCTTCCAATTCCAGCGCGTAAACCGAGTAGCCGCCTGACTTGATCACGTCCTTCATGCGGCCCACCAGGCGAAGCAATCCGAAACGATTGCGGGTGGCCAGGTCGCCGGTGCGCAGCCAACCGTCTGCGGTCAGCAGCGCATGGGTGGGGTTCTCGTCTTTGACGGTGTCTTTCCAGTAATGAGGAGACAGGCCGCGGCGGCGGATCTGGCACTCTCCGGTCGCGCCGGCTGGTACGCGTTTCCCATTCTCATCCGCCACGCGAATCTGAAACGGCGGCATTGGGAAGCACAGGTCGCCGCTGCCGGGCAGGAAAGACAATTCGATGCCCATCATGGCCAGGCCGCCCAATTCAACCATGCCGTAGCCGTTCAGCAGCACCGGGGGAATGCGCCGGCCACCCGGAAGCCGGATCAGCGCGCCGTATTTGCGCAGCCGCATCCTCACTTCGGAGGGCAGGTGATCGCTGGCCGAGAGCCATAGGCGCACGGATTTCAAACGCGCGGGGTCAGGATTGCTGTTGACCAGGCGGGCAAACATGGCCGGCACACCGGCGACAGCCGTGATGCGATTGCGCTCCACCAGGTCCACCGCGCGCGCCACGTCGAAGCGATCGAGGAAGCAACCGCGAATGCCGGCCATGAGTCCATAGAGCGCGATGCTCACGGCCATGATGTGCGACCACGGCAGCGCGACCAGCGCAAGATCCTTCGGTCCGAGGAATAACCCCGCCAGCACCGTGGATGCGCGTGCCCCAAGCAAGGCACGGCTGGAAAGCGCCGCGCCTTTGGGAAAGCCGCTGGTGCCGGAGGTGTGGAATACAGCTACGGTCGCGCCGGGATCGAGTTGAGTGGGCGGGAACGGCCGCTCGGCGTCTGTCCCAGCGACGCGAACAAATCCATCCAGCGTTTCCGCCTCATCGTCGGCTTGAATCCAGGTGCGCACATTGAGCGCGGAACGGTCCACGATGGTGCGTTCGAACACGGCTTTGTCGGTGACCAGAATGTCTGTGCCGCTGTCGGCGAGAATGCGGGACACTTCACCGAGAGTTAGCATCGGGTTCAGTGGAACCGCGATGCCCCCTGCGCGGATGATAGCCAGAAACCAGCGGAAGCAGGCAGGATCGTTGCTGCGATAGATGGCGACCGGCTGGCCTGGACGCAGCCCGACGTGGCGGCGCAGAAACGCATCGATGGAGCTGACTTCCGATTGCAACTGCACGAGACGCCGGGGGATGCCGTCCTCGATGCTGACTTCGCAATCGCCGTTGCGCTCGAGCAGTTCGTCCACAAGNNTCGCTGGCCACGCAGTAGTTGAAGAGGCGGTCGAGATAATCGAGCACATGCGGCGGGGTAAGGCCGACCGGGCCGAGCAGGCGCTCGGCGTTCGTGGTGTCAAATTGCATGCGCATGGTGAAGTAGTCGCGGTAGGCACGGCCGTCACGCAGCACGCGGCGCTTGCGTCCCCATAGCGCCATGAAGAGCAGCGGACGAATGGCGGCGAAAAACAGCTTGGGATCGACATAGCGCGCTTCGGGAGCGTTGAAGTATTCCGCCGCGCGTTTGGCCACCTGCTGAATGGTTGCGCTGCCGCGCGGTCCGGCGCAGAGGTGAACCGTCTGGCCAAGCGCCGCCGGGTCAAACAGCAGGCGCGC
>PMWR01000232.1 GCA_003166055.1 Acidobacteriaceae bacterium | reverse complement strand
GGAGAATTCCTCGTCGGGCAGCCATTTTTCTGCTCATTCGATTGGGCACCTGGGTTACAGCGGCTGTTCGCTGTGGATTGACCTGGAGGCGGGGGTCGCCGTGGCGCTGCTCACTAACCGAACCTGGCCTGACCGGAAGAGCCAGTTGATTCGCGAAGTGCGGCCCGCTTTTCACGATGCCATTCGTAATGCAATCGAAACAATGTAAACAATTTCATTGTTTATGTGGCACTTAAGTGGGTTCGGGCCTTGCGAATTGTCTCTGACCTTGCGTGTTTTCCAGATACAATCAAAGCTCGGAGACTTACGCATGCTTACCAGTTCTACGATTCAGGAGACGGCCGGCACACAAGCACACGATACGAAAAAAGACCAGGCTTCCCTGCTTCAGCAGTTGACTACCGAGAGCCAGAATGAGGCTTCTCAGGGCTTCGATACTAAATCCGCACTTGAAATCGCGCGGATTATCAACCATGAAGATGCAAAGGTCGCAGCGGCGGTCAAGAAGGCGATTCCGGAGATTGCCGAGGTCATCGACCAGGTGGCTCGCAGCCTGCGGGACGGCGGAAGGTTGATCTATATAGGCGCCGGATCCAGCGGACGTATTGCCGCTCTTGATTCCTCCGAATGCCCACCCACCTATTCGACCGCGCCGGGCCAGGTGCAGTACATCATGGCTGGCGGACCCAAGGCGCTGGCCTCGGCTGTCGAGGTCAACGAGGACTCGGAAGAGCTTGGCCAGCGGGATATCGCCCGCCGGCGTCCGACGCGTAAAGACATTGTTGTGGGCCTTTCGGCATCGGGCCGGACGCCGTATGTGGTTGCCGCGGTTGCGTACGCGCGCGCGCGGGGTGCTCATACCGCGGCGGTGACATGCAACCATGACACACCTCTTGCCGGCGCCGCCGATATCGTAATCGTCGCGGAAGTGGGCCCGGAGGTGATTTCCGGTTCGACGCGCATGAAGGCCGGGAGCGCGCAGAAAATGGTCCTGAACATGATCACCACCGGCGCCATGACCCGGCTGGGCTATGTGTACGAGAACCTGATGGTGAACGTGCACATGCAGAACTCGAAGCTGGTGGAGCGCGGCATCCGCATCCTGATGTGCGCATGCAAGATCGACCGGGCCACGGCGGTTGACACCATCAAGAGCGCCGGCCGCAGCGTTCCGGTTGCGCTGGTGATGCTCAAAGCGCGGGTCGACAAGCCGGAGGCGGTGCGCAGGCTGGCGAAGTCGGACGGCAACGTCCGGCTGGCGATTGAAGATAACGTGCTGGAACTGTAACGAATCCTCGCGCCCAGCCGCGCTTTTAAGCGGCATGTCGCCTTCGCGACGGCTCGGGGCCCCTCCTCGGTATGAACCTGCTAGCCTTGTTATGACGCGGGCGCCAAATGTTTCTTTAGACCGCCGCTCTCATTGATGAAGGCAAGGAAGTCCGTGACGGCCCCGTCGAGATAATTGTCGAATTTGGGGATTTTATTTTCGGGCAAAGTTTGCCCGAAACCGAGGTTGTTTCGGCCTTTCCATGTAACCGCCTCAAGTGCACGAGAACGGTCCCATAGGCCTTCGGCGATATCCCTGCGTTTTCGGTATAAGAAAACAAAAGCATCAAAATTGCTGCCTTTATCTTCGCGAGATAGTCTTAAGCAAAAATAGAGACCACCGAGCCCTTTAACTTCTGCCTGCTTGCCGATGTAGTGATGGTCATCCGTCTTCTGGTCGTAATCGTGCAGGTCGGCGGGTGTCAGACGCATGTCAAGCGCTTTGTTGATATCGCCGAGTCGTCGGCTCGCGACGGTCCAGCATTTGTGCTGCGCCATACGGCGAAACTCTGTCATCGCATCGTCGGCGTCAACGTAAGTCCTGACTCCGGTAACAAAGAATTCGGTTTCTTTTTCCAACCCGACTTTCTTCATACTTCGCTTCTCCATTCGTCCAGATAATTAACTGTGGCCAAAGAACGTAGATGCCTATGCTCGCCTGAGAGCCCCAACAGGTTTTGCTCGACGGCGCCGCAGAATATCAGGATTGCCGCCGCACGCAGCGGGTCCGACTTTCTGAGGCGGCGGGCGCACTGTCTCAGCCGCTGGCACATAGTTCGCCAACTGGTAAAGGTGAAATTGTATAGAGGAAGGCTCGGATCGGGCGCTCCCACCCCCAGTAAAACCAGCACGGAGCGCTCTAGGTTCTGTTCTGCAACCATTTGTGCATAACGTTCCAATTGAAGCGGTAATTCGCTACCCGTAATCCGCACCTTTACTTCGATAAGCAGTAAGCCTCGCTTTCCAATTGGCACCTCGATATCAGTTCTGCCGTGTTGGCTCTTGACTTCCCGACGAACAATTCCAGCCGACCCAAGCAGACCTCCTGCATCCTCATCGTTTAGGCCGAACAGCGGCAGAATCTCGGCGAAGCCTGACATTCCTTGTAATATCCAGGCGAGCCAGTCGCTGTAGGATTCTTCTCTGTCCGTAGACAGCCAGCGATGCTTTCCCAAGTTGAGCATCAGCGGCTCACCCAATGGAGCCAGTTCTTTGTTGGAACTGGTCAGGGTTGTCTGCAAATACTTGACGGCGTATTCATCCAGAATCTTTCCGCTTTTAATGAATAGGTGGGTCGAGTCCCACGACAGGAATCTAGGCGGCTTGCTGACGTGAAGTGCGCTCCACGCTCGGAGGGCTTCGGTGAGACGGGCATAATTGAGCAGGTCTTTCAAGATGGAGCCTATCGTACCACTTCGATCAAAGGGTCGGGACGCGTGGTTCGAGCGGTAACCTGTCCTCCCAAACGCTGGAGTCCCACCCAAAGCCTTCCTCGCTTCATTATCAAATCCGGGATGTGGATTTACACTGAAAGATCAGGGGTTAGTCATTTTCATGGATAAATTTGTTATTCGCGGCGGCAATCCGCTGGTGGGTACGGTGCGCATCTCCGGCGCAAAGAACTCTGC
>PMWR01000466.1 GCA_003166055.1 Acidobacteriaceae bacterium | reverse complement strand
CTGCCAGTTCCGCCATCCCGGCATGGATGCGGGCGGTGCTTTCAAAGTATCGCACAGGGTTTGGCTGGTGCGCCACCCGGAAACAGCGTGCCGCGGCCACACAACGAAAGGGCAACGGCGGGCCGGCGTGCAGGGATTTGATGGGTCATTTTGAGTACCGTCCCGGGTTTCCACACTCTTCCTCCGGTCCCTAATCGTGAATACCGTGCGACAATGGAGGCAACGTGATGACTACCGCCTCCTCTGGACAGGCTATTCCCTCGCCGGGTGCGGTAACGCCGCAATTGCTGGCGCAGCACAGCATTACCGCGGAGGAGTACAGCCGCATTCTGGCAGCTCTGGGCCGCGTTCCGTCGCTCACCGAGCTCGGCATTTACAGCGTCATGTGGAGCGAACACTGCTCTTACAAGTCCAGCCGCGTTCACCTGAAGCGTTTGCCCACCAAGAGCGACCGCGTGGTGCAGGGGCCCGGTGAAAATGCAGGGATCATCGACGTTGGCGACGGCTGGGCCTGCGCCTTCAAGATCGAATCGCACAACCACCCCAGCTACATTGAACCCTTCCAGGGAGCGGCTACCGGGGTCGGCGGCATTTTGCGCGACATTTTTACGATGGGCGCGCGGCCGCTGGCGGTGATGGACTCGCTGCGCTTTGGGCCGATCACCGAAGAGCCCGGGCAAAGCGCGGAGGAGCGGCAACTTACAGTTAAGAATCACTCCATTGTCGAAGGTGTGGTGAGCGGGATTGCCGGTTACGGAAATTGCTTTGGCGTACCGAATCTGGGCGGCGAGACAAAGTTTGAGCCTTGCTACAGCGGAAATCCGCTGGTGAATGCGTTTGCGCTGGGGCTGGTTCGGATTGACGAGATTTTTTACGGCAAGGCTACCGGGGTTGGGAACCCGGTCATCTACGTGGGCGCAAAGACCGGACGGGACGGTATCCACGGGGCGACTATGGCCTCCGAAGAGTTCAAAGAGGGGTCAGAACAGAAAAGACCCAATGTGCAAGTGGGCGACCCGTTCATGGAAAAGCTGCTGCTGGAAGCCTGTCTTGAAGCCATGCGCACGGGGGCGATTGTCGGCATTCAGGATATGGGCGCGGCGGGGCTGACTTGTTCGACCTGCGAGATGGGCGCGCGGGGGGGCGTGGGCCTGGATGTCGAGCTCGACTTTGTACCCCAGCGCGAAACGGGTATGTCGGCTTACGAGATCATGCTCTCGGAGAGCCAGGAGCGCATGCTGCTGGTAGCCAGCAAAGGGCGCGAAGACGAAGTGCTGAGAGTGTTTGCGAAGTGGGGACTGGACGCGGTGATTGTTGGCACGGTGCAGCCTGAGCCGCGGCTGCGCATCCGCCATCATGGCGAGCTGGTAGCAGACATCCCGAACCTGTCGCTTACCGACGACGCTCCGCTCTATCATCGCCCGGTCGGTGTATGGAATTCACCGGTACCGCTTGATCCGCCCGAAGAGATCCTGGCCGAACTTGCGAAGGACCGCGATTTTACTGCCGATTTGAAGAAGCTGCTGGCGAGCGCCAATGTCTGCTCGAAGCGCTGGGTGCACGAGCAGTACGACACCATGGTGCAGACGAATACCGTGATCGGCCCTGGCGGTGAGGCCGGCGTGATGCGGATTAAAGGGACAGGGATCAGAGATCAGGAGTCAGGGATCAAAGAACGCGGTCTTGCGATGGCGCTGGACGGCAACGGGCGCTGGGCGTGGCTCGACCCGAAACTCGGCGCGATGCATGCTGTGGCGGAAGCTGCGCGCAAGGTTGCGATGACCGGAGCAACGCCGGTGGCGGCGACGAATTGCCTCAACTTCGGTAATCCTGAAAAGCCGGAGATCATGGCGCAGCTTTCGGCGGCGATTGACGGCATCGCCGAAGCCTGCACAGCGCTGTCGACACCGATTACGGGTGGCAACGTTTCGCTGTATAACGAAACGCGCGGTGAAGGAATTTATCCCACACCGGTGTTGGGGATTGTCGGCATTCTTGATGACGTGACAAAGGCCGTGCCGGCGGACTTTCAGCGCGGGGGCGATGCAATTGTCATGCTCTGGCCGGTTCCGCGCGGAGTTGAGCCCGATCCGAATCTCAAGGTGCCGTTCGAGCCGGAGCCGATGAAGTATTACCCGGTCGAGGTTGTGGAGCAGAAACCTGTCGTGCTTGAAGACACGGGAGCTCCAGACGAGACTGCCAACGCAGCTCTTTCGCAGTTTGGTTCGTCCGAGTACGCCAAGGCGGTTCTGGGCGGGGTCTGGGGCCAGCCTCCGTCGCTCGACCTTGAGGCTGAAGCCGATCTTCATATCCTGCTTCGGGTTCTGGCCGAGCGTAAGCTGGTTCACTCTGCGCGCGACATCTCGGATGGTGGCATTGCTGTATCTGTGGCGCAGGCAGCATTCGCACACTCGATAGGCGCGACGGTCGAGCAGGATCCGTCGCTGATGATTTATCCGCTGTTCGGTCTTTTCGCCGAGCCTGCGACAACGATGCTGGTAACGGCCAACCCCGACAACGTCTCCAAAATTGAAGGGCTGGCGGACGAATACAGTTTCTTCGCCGCCCGCATCGGAACCACGGGCGGCCACCGCCTTGAAATCACCGTGGATCGCCAAACCTTCATCTCCGCGCCGCTCGCCGCCCTGCGCAAGCCATGGGCCTCGGCGCTTGAGGCCACTCTCCATGACGAGGTATCCGCATGAAGCAGCGCCTGTACCAGGGGGTCGAAGGCGAAGTCGATACATCGCAATTGCTGGCTTCGGCGCGGAACGCGTGTCATGTCCCATACACTCATGGCCCGCACATTCAGCGGCCAGGAGAAGAAGACCCCAAGCTCCGCGAGGAATGCGGGGTCGTGGCTATTCACGGCCATCCCGACGCGGCGCGCCAGGTCTATCTCGGGCTCTACGCTCTGCAGCATCGCGGGCAGGAATCGGCCGGCATTGCCTCGGCGGACGGGCAGCGCCTGGCGAACATCAAAGGCATGGGGCTGGTTTCGGAGATCTTTACCGACGACGTTCTTGCCAAGCTTCCGGGGCCGATGGCGATTGGCCATACACGCTATTCAACCACTGGCGACTCGGCGCTGCTGAACGCGCAGCCGATCCGTGTGGACTCGATCAAGGGGCTGATTGCGATTGCGCACAATGGCAACCTGGTGAACCTGGGCAATGTTCGCGCAAGGCTTGAACGCGATGGCGCTTACTTTCAAACTACTTCCGATTCCGAGATCATCGTCCAGCTGATTGCGCACTCCAAGGCCAACTCGCTGGTGGACGCCATCGCCGATTCGCTGGCACAGGTGGAGGGCGCTTTCTCGATCGTGATGATGACCCGCGATCGCATCTTCGCGGCGCGCGATCCACGCGGTTTCAGGCCGCTCTCGATTGGGCGCATCAGGAATCCGGAAGGGCCCGACACGATCGTCTTTGCAAGCGAGTCCTGCGCGTTCGATCTTCTGCGCGCTGAATTCGAACGCGATGTGCTTCCCGGCGAACTGGTGATGGTGACGGAAGACGGCGTGACCAGCCGCCAATTCTCAACTGGCGTTCCGCAGTCGAGCTGCATTTTTGAGCACGTCTATTTTGCGCGCCCGGANNTTGGCGTGGGAGTCCGGCGTGCCCGCGGATGTGGTGGTCCCGGTTCCCGACTCGGGGGTGACGGCGGCGCTTGGCTATGCGGAACAGGCGGGCATTCCGTTTCGCTTTGGCCTGATCCGCAACCACTACGTTGGCCGTACGTTCATTGAGCCGGAGCAGCGGGTACGTGACTTTGGAGTTCGGCTCAAGCTCAACCCGGTGCGTAATTTGCTTGAAGGGAAGCGCGTGGTGCTGATCGACGATTCCATCATCCGGGGAACGACGAGCAGGAAGATCGTGCGCATGGTGCGCGGCGCGGGCGCCAAAGAGGTTCACCTGCGCATCAGTTGCCCGCCCACCATCTCGCCGTGCTTTTATGGCGTGGATACGCCGAGCAAGCGCGACCTGATTGCGGCGAACAAGTCGGTGGAAGAGATCCGCCAATTCATTGAGGCAGACTCGCTGGCTTACTTATCCCTTGAAGGCCTGTTGGAGAGCTGCGCAGGCGAAGAGAAGACCGGGTATTGCACTGCATGCTATACCGGCAACTATCCAACGCAATGGGTGGATGTGGACGAGATTCTGCCGGCTACGGTCAGCTATTAGAAGGGCAGTGATTAGTGGTTAGTGGTTAGTTTTCAGTGGTCAGTGATGAGTGGATAGTGACGAATGCACAGTGTGCAGTGTGCGGTTGGTGCTGAGCCGTGAATCGTGGGTATTGTGCGCAGGGTTGATTGCGCTTCTTCCTCTTCTTCGTGGATTTCGGAGTCTTCGCAGGTGTCGCGGTCGGGGCATGTGGGGCATTCGCCAGAGTCGCAGATGCGCTCTTGGGGGCCAAGTTCGTCGCCGGCGTCGGTGTGGGTGATGGATTCGACGGTCGCGATGGGGATGATGAGTGGGTTGCGCTCGACGTTTTGCGAGGCGATCTGGATGCCATAGAGGGAGAGGCCTGCGCGGCGTGGATCGAGACGGCCGGAATAGAGGGCGTCGAGTACCTGGGCGAGGGCGATCTGGATGGCACTGCGGTCTTCGAGGACGCCGAGCCTGAGGTTCCCGTCCACTTCGATGGGCGGCGCGGCGGTGAACTTGTGGAGGCGGGTGTGGAAGTAGCAATAGGGCTTGCCGCGCAGAGCCGGTGCAGGGCACT
>PMWR01000559.1 GCA_003166055.1 Acidobacteriaceae bacterium | reverse complement strand
GAAAAGATCTCCCGCTCCTGCGTGATCTCAATGCGGCGATGAACCAGCGTTCTGCCAACTGTCTGTCCACCGATACTTTTCGGCGCCGGCAAATTTGGAGGTATGATCTTCATGCGTGAACTCCATACAAGCTGGCGTTGCATCGACCGGCTTGATTGCCACTACACCGCACCTGAGGACCAGGAGTCCTTAATCCATCTGAATTCGAGTTTTAATTGTTCTTAAGAATTCTTAAGGCCATCTATGTCATTTATTACCAGTTACTTGTACCGATTCGACGAGTTTGAGCTGTATCCCGGACGGAGATCATTGGCGCGCAATGGGATTCCCGTCGCAGTCTCGCCCAAGGCCTTTGAGGTTCTCACCTACCTGGTAGCGAACCCCGGACGAGTGGTTACCAAGGACGAATTGCTGAAAGCAGTCTGGCCCGAGTCGTTTGTCGAGGAGGGCAATCTCTCTACGCATATCTTTGCGCTGCGCAGAGCTCTGGGAGACAAGGCGGGCTGCATTGCGACCATCGCCGGCCGCGGCTTCCAATTCACGGCGGAGGTGCATGCCACACCGCAGCCCCAGACAGTTTTGGAAGGTCCCGCGCACGCCGAGGATTACATCGTCCAGCACATCCGCGAACGGACACAGGTGGTGATTGAGGAGACTTCGCGGATTGCCATGGCGGTTCCAGATCGCCTCCCTCTCCTGCGCCGCATTCCCCGCCGCTGGGTCGCCTGGGGCATTGTGGCGTTGGTGGTGGCGTCCGCGTCCGGCGCCTATCTCTTTGAGCGCTTCGCCAAGCCGCCGGAGTTGCGCAAGGTGATGGTTGCGGACTTTCTCAATATTTCCAACGATCCGGCGTTTGACCACACCTTGAAATCGGCGCTGGCGATCGGTCTCGGGCAATCCCCCTATATGCAGTTGATGGGTGCGGGCGAGGAGCAGACCGCGCTGACCAGCATGGAAAAGGCGACGGATACGCCGCTGCTGGGCGACACGGCGTTGGAGGTTTGCCGGCGCAGCAACTACCAGGCGCTTCTAAGGGGAAAGATCGAATCCTCACCTGAGAAATTCGGCTACCGCCTCTCGATCGATGTGCTGAACTGTGCCTCCGGCACGACGCTGAAAACCTATCACGCCGATGCCTTCAATAAAGACGCTCTGCTGAACACCCTGGATGGACTTGGCGAGCGCGTGCGCAGGGAGTTGGGTGAGTCCAGGCAGTCGATCGAACAGTTCGACGTGCCGCTGATGAATGCCACCACTTTTTCTTTCGAGGCTCTTCAAGACTCCAACAAGGGAGCGGCTTTGGGGAGCGCAGGGAAACTGCAGGAATGTGTTCTCTACTTGCAAAAGGCAGTTGATATTGACCCCCGGTTCGCCATAGCGCAGGCCAATCTGGGCAACGCTTACTATAATCTGGGCGATCGGGCAAAAGCGGGCGTGTATGCCAAAACCGCGTTCGATCTGAGCGGAAATGTCAGCCAATTGGAGAAGTTCTATATCCGCAACAACTATTACTACATGACGCTCGATGATCTGAATGCGGCGGAGAAGAATCAGCCGGAGTGGACGCGGATCTATCCCAACGATGCCACCGGTTGGGAGGCACTGACCGATACGGAGACCCAGCTCGGCCGCTTCCAGGAGGCCATCAATGCCGGAGAGCATGAGCTGAAGATTGTCGTGGCACGGACCGCATCGGACTATGACCGACTGTCCCGTGCCTACATGCGCGCCAATCGCAACGCCGACGCCAAGCGAATCATCGCTGAGGCGCAGGCCCAGAACATGGATGCGCCGAGCCTGCATTGGATCCTCTTCGAGATGGCCATTGCGGAGCGCGATCGACAAAGCATCCAGCGGGAGATAGCCTGGAGCAAGGGCAAGCCTCAACCGTATTTATTCCTTGAATCTCAGGCGATCCTTGCGGCCGATGAGGGGAAGGCGCATGAATCGGAGACGCTGTTCACGAGCGCCATCTCAAGCGCCGCGCACGAGGTGAGCGCGAACTTTGCCGATGAGATGCTCCTGGATGAGGTCCGCGTTCTTGCCGAGCTTGGACACACACCGCGCGTGGCGGAGATGCTGCGTCAGGTCAAGGACAAGACCAGTCTCGAGTACGCAGTGGCCGCGGCCGCCGCAGGCAACGATACGGCTGGCGAGGCCTACCTCAAGAAGCCGGCAGAGCCTCCGTTTGGCACCATTGAGCAGCAACTCCTGTTTCCCGAGTTGAAAGCGCTACTGGCACTGGACCATCATGATCCGGCGGGTGCGGTCGCCGCGTTGTCGCAGGCCACCCCCTACGAACTGGCGCGCTGCGAAGTAATTGAGGTGCGCGGCCACGCTTACCTTGCCGCGGGGCAGGGCGACAAGGCGGAGGTCGAGTACAAAAAGCTGATTGCCAACCCGGGACTTGAGGATCCATCTCTTCCACGCACCACGCTGGCGCATCTTGGTCTGGCGCGCGCCTACGCCCTGGAAGGAAAGACTGCCCCGAGCCGGGATGAGTACGAAAAGCTCTTTGCCCTCTGGAAAGAAGCTGATGGGGATATTGAAGTTCTCCAGCAGGCGCGATTGGAGTATGCCCGCCTGCACTGAAGCATGTTCAGACTGGCCCTATCTCAGATAGGTAATGCACGAGCGGCGAAGAATCCTGCTCAGTAAAAAGAGACTCGATGTATGATCGGCCAGAATCTGGCGATCACACAGCAGCTTTCGTTTCCACGAGTATCGTAGAGAGGCCGGATGCTCTCGTGGCGATCGAGATCGTTCGACAACAACTTCCTATCTCATGATCTGAGCATGTCGATTCGGAAGGAGGAATTCGGCATTGTCACCGCAAAGGTCCCGGAAGTCTCAAATGTAGCAGGGAGGAATTGTCAGTTCGCGCGAACAGCCCAAAGTGCTTATTGAGCTCGTCGAGAACGTCGAGGAAGTGTTTGACCGACCTGGCGATCCTGTCCGACGCCCAGACCAGGACAACGTCGAAGCGGCCGCGGCGGCCATCGGCCATCATCTGATCGAGACCGGGGCGCCTGGCCTTGGCGCCGCTGATCCGGTCGGTGTACTCGTGGACGATCTCATAGCCGCGCTGGCCGGCCATCTGCCGGAGGTCGTGC
>PMWR01000240.1 GCA_003166055.1 Acidobacteriaceae bacterium | reverse complement strand
GTATCGATGGGCGCTGAGGTCGAACTGGGCTACGGACGCGCGCAGCACCGCACCAAGATCAGTTGCAAGACGCTTTCCGACCCGGTAGCCAAATACGAGATTGTGAAGACCATGCGCGCCAGTTCGCTGGTTCTGGGTCCGTTGATTGCGCGTGTAGGCATGGCGCGGGTAGCCATGCCCGGCGGCTGCGCCATCGGCGGCCGGCCCATCGACCTGCACATCAAAGGCCTGGAAAAGATGGGCGCAACCATTACCCAGGAGCACGGCTATCTGGAGGCGCGGGCGGAAAGGCTGCGCGGCGCGCACCTGGTCTTCGACAAGATCACGGTAACCGGCACTGAGGATCTGCTGATGGCCGCGGTCCTGGCCGAGGGTGAAACCCTGATGGAGAATTGCGCGCGGGAGCCCGAGGTATCCGACCTGGCCGCGCTGCTGACGGCCATGGGCGCGAAGATCGAGGGCGCGGGCACCTCGACGATCCGNNAGGGCGACCTGATTGTGGCCAACTGCAACGCTTCGCACCTGAGCGCGGTCATCTCCAAGCTGGAAGAAGCAGGTATTCGTGTCGATATTCTTGCGGCCGATACGGTGCGCGTGCGCGGCGACGGCCCGCTGCGCGCAACCGACATTTCAACGGAGGAATACCCAGGCTTTCCCACCGACATGCAGGCGCAGTACATGGCGCTGATTACGCAGGCCGAGGGAGTGAGTTCGGTTAAAGAGAATATATTCGAGAACCGCTTCATGCACGTCCAGGAACTGGTGCGCATGGGCGCAAACATCAAGGTGGACGGCCGGCGGGCGATTGTGCGTGGACCGGCGAAGCTGTCGGCGGCAGCGGTGATGTGCTCCGATCTGCGCGCTTCGGCATCGCTGGTGCTGGCCGCGCTTGTAGCCGACGGCGAGTCCATTCTGGACCGTGTCTATCACATGGATCGCGGTTACGAGCGCTTCGAAGAGAAGCTGCGAGGCGTGGGTGCGCAGATTCGGCGCATGGGCAACGTCTTCAATCCAAGAGAGGGCGAGCCGGCGGCGGACTGATCGATTCTGCTAGCGCCAGCTTACGGCGAGATGCCAGCGCAGTCCCCGCTGGGCCGTCTTGCTCAGGACGCGCTCATATTCGCGCAGTTCGAGCAGAACTGGATGCGTCTCCGATCCAAGGGCAGCGGGAGCGACGGTGAGAAACCCGATCAACGAGCGAACGGTCACAAGGCCTTCCGCGGGGCTGAACCACTGCGGCTCTGGCAAATGGCGCGCCCAATCGGGATTTCCCGCTCCCTGTTCCAGCAGCAGCGCCATGGAGTTCTCGTCCGCGGAGAAGAACTCCAGCAAGGGGCTCACTCTCAAGCGTTCAGCCAAGGCCTCCAGGGCATCTTCGTTGCGAGCCAGGGCGTGGCCATTCACAAAGATGTCGAATCCCGGATCTTCTCCTTCAACCACGATATAAAGACTTGCTGCCATCGCACTGAGTCTAACGGAGATAAGGATCGAATCGCCAGAATTAATTTCCCGGTTATCCAATCGATTAACGGGCTTGGCGCACGCCTTGTGGTTACGCAAGTACACCATATAGTTTCACTTATGAAACAAAAGAGTTATCCTGAGTGTTACCGAAATAGATCATTCTGTAATCTATCAGTCGTTCTGTCTAGAGGTATGCGCGTGAATTGGAGCGAGCTCCCTGACCTGACAGCATTTGCTCTTTTGGCTTGCGCCTTCGCATCTGTAATGCGGCGCAACCCAACTCCTGTCTCAGGAATCTGGCTCATCGGCTGGCTCATGGTTGTGGTGCATTTCGGCGCATTCCTCTTCCTGAACCTCCCAGGCAATGAGGGAACGGTGGCAAAAGTCATAGGCCTCTCGGCTTTGATATGGGCCGGCCTCCTGTTCATGTGGGCATCGATTCCCTACCGTCGTGAGATTTCAAGCCGCGCGATCTTTTTGGCTTTGGCCATCACGAATACGCTCTACATTACTCTGAACACAATCAGTCCGGTCGCATCCGGGGCCCTGGCTCCGGCCGCCGCTCTGCTCGGGGTTGCGCCGCTGGTGATTGCGCTGTGGGTAATAAAGAGATTCAACCGCCCATTGCGCTGGATACTGGTTTCTTTGTACACAGCACTATCGATTTTCATTCTGCTTGTACAGCACCGGGCTCCGAATGGAACCAACCTGGCCGCGGACGCGGTTCTCTTCACGGTCTACTTCGGTTGCTGCCTTCATTTTTGGTATAACTATCGCCGCGCCACGGCCGGGGCGTTTATCACCATCGCGGGATTTGCGGCCTGGTCCGCGGTTTTTGTGGTCGCGCCCTTGAAGGAAGCTTTTTTCGCAAATGTCCAAATCGAGAGCGAGGTCTGGAATCTGCCCACATACGTTGTTGCGGTTGGGATGATTCTGCTGCTGCTGGAAGACCAGATCGAGCACACCAAGCATCTTGCGCTGCATGACTATTTAACCGGATTGCCCAACCGCAGGCTCTTCCAGGATCGTCTGGAAGGAGCGTTGGAGCATGCTCGCCGTTCGGCGACCCAGGCGGCCCTGCTGGTGGTCGACCTGGATCAATTCAAAGAGGTCAACGATACCCTCGGCCATCACGTGGGCGATCAGGTTCTGCAGAGCGTTGGCGCCATGTTCCAGGCACGCGTTCGCCACACCGACACCGTCGCGCGAACAGGGGGCGACGAGTTTTCGATTATCCTCGCGGAGCCTACCAGCCGCCAGCAGGCCACTTCCGTTGCCCGGTCATTGCTGCAAATCCTCTCAGAACCCGTTCCACTGGAAGGCGGGCAATCCGCGAAGATTGGCGCAAGTGTCGGCATAGCCGTGTTTCCGGACGATGGGGAGGATATGCAATCGCTGTGCATCGAGGCGGATTTGCGGATGTACGACTCCAAGTACGACGCCTGGGAGCAGCAGGAACAGAATGAACAGGCTCACATTCTCACGTCCGCCCCGCTCAATCCGCGCAATAAGCCGCGCGATCCGCATGGTTTCCGCCGCGTAACAGACCTCTCGATTGACAATCGCTGAAATCGGAAAGGCCCGGATTTCGCATCCGGGCCTTCCCTTTCCAGTGTTTGGCGATTTCGATTAGTTTTGTCCGCCTGGTCCGCGACCGCCGCCACCACTGCCACCAGGTCCACCGGGCCTGCGACGCCGCCGGCGCCGATTGTTGTTATTCGCCGGGGGCCGGCCTGCGCCAACCGCCTGGCCGACTGGAACCGGAGCACCCTCAACCCGATTGAAGTTAGGCTCGGTCTCCTCATCGAATTCCTCGCCGCCCTCTTCCTCGTCGAAGTCGTCGCCGCCCTCAATCAGGATGGTGCTCTGATTCGACTTTGGCTGACGCTCGTCGAACTCATTGCGCGGACGAGCGGGCGCTGCCGGCGCAGCGATGGGTGCGCTTTCAGACTCTTCCGCAGCGGGTGGCGCGGCAGATTGGCCCAGCTTGGCTTTCTGTTCCTTGATGAGCGCCTT
>PMWR01000272.1 GCA_003166055.1 Acidobacteriaceae bacterium | reverse complement strand
ATCAAGCAGAGCCACAAGCGCTAAGCGAGGCGGCTGTCGGTGCGAGTGAGAAGCTGCGGAGGGCGGGAGACTTGAAACTCTGGTTTCCTGCCCGCCGGTTTCAACCTTGACGATGGTCCAGCGGCTCTTACGAAACCCGGATTGAATCCGGACAGATTTTAGAAACACGGAGCCCTCACAATGGGAATCGCGGTTCGCAACGAAGGCAGTAAGGTCAGCTCCAACATCAACGTGACTCCGATGGTGGATGTGATGCTGGTGCTGCTGATCATCTTTATGGTCATCACCCCCATGCTCCAGAACAAGGTGGCTGTCGATATGGCGAAGGTGGATAATCCCACCTCCATGCCCGATGCCGACAAGGAAGACGCTATCGTGGTGGCGATCACCCGGGATGGAGGCGTATTCCTGGGCCAGGACAAGATTGGCATTAGCGAGCTTGGCAACAGTGTTCGCGCGAAGCTGGCCGACAAGCCGGGCAAGACCATCTTCATTCGCGCCGATGCCCGCGCGCAGTATCGCGCCGTTGAAGACGCAATCGACGCAGTGCGCACTGCAGGTGTTGAAGATGTGGGCCTGTTGACGCAGAAGAAGGAAGGCAATCTGGCCGGCGGCGAGTAGTCCGCTCAAGCCTGTGCCATCTCTTTAACGATTTTTTTGGAACATGAGGAGCTTTAAGCCATGGCAATGACAACTGGAGGCGGGGGGGGCTACTCGTCCGAGATCAACGTTACGCCCATGATCGACGTGCTTCTGGTGCTGTTGATCATCTTCATGGTGATCGTGCCGGTGACGCCCAAGGGCCTGGACGCGCTGGTGCCCCAGCCGCCCAAGACTCCGCAGCAGCAGCAGAACAACGACCGCACAATTGTCGTTCAGGTCCTGTATGTTCAAGGCGGTCCGCCGCAATACAAGATCAATGAGACCCCTGTGAACAAGGTTGAATTGCTGCCCAAGTTGACCGAGATTTATGCCAACCGGGCCGAGCGCGTCATGTTCGTCAGGGGCGACGACAATCTGAACTTCCAGTACATCGCGGAGGTCATCGACATTGGCCGTGCGGCCAACGTGGATCACATCGGACTGATGACGCCCAAGATTCTTGAAGGCCAGTAGGGGCCGGGCGCTCTTGGGGCCTGCCTGATCCGCTCTGCCTGCGTCTCCTGGGTGCACGCATCACATGAATCCGGGCGGCAACAGGAGTACAATTTTTCCACCCTGGTTTCGGCTGCTCCCACCCGCGGCCAGGTGCATGAATTTTTGAGGTGCCGATCCATTGGCGCCATCTGAAGGAGAAGGATACGAAGATGAATGGACCCGCACGAAATACGGCGCTCGCGGTTGCATTGGCCGGCATGGTGCTTTCCATGAGCGGGTGCGACCGCCTTGCAGCCCGTGACCAGTTGAACAAGGGAGTGGATGCTTACAAGAGCGCCAAGTACGAAGAGGCGATCGGGCACTTCCAGAAAGCCACGCAACTTGACCCGAGCCTGCCCATGGCCAAGAGCTATCTGGCCACCGCGCTGGCCCAGAATATAGTTCCCGGTTCGGATTCGCCGGACAACCTCAAGACCGCGCAAGAGGCGATCAGCATGTTCCAGCAGGTCCTCGACAAGGATCCGACGGATGTGAACAGCCTGAAGCAAATCGGCGCCATTTATTACAGCATCAAGAAGCTGGACGAAGCCAAGACGTGGCAGAAGAAAGTCCTTGCTGTCGACCCGAAAGATCCTGAGGCCGCTTATTGGATCGGTCAAATCGACTGGGGCATCACACACGACAACGTGCTCAAGGCGTTCGCTCCGGTGGGGCTCAACGATGACGGTGAGGGCAATGTCAAGGCGCCCAAGAAGATCATGGAAACAATCAAGGATGAGAACGCTGCGCTGGTCGAAGAGGGTCTGCAGTACCTGAACCTGGCGGTTGCCAACCGGGCCAACTACGACGCTGCTATGGCCTACCTGAACCTGACCTACCGGCGCAAGGCCGATGTGGATTACGGCAATGCCGCCGCGGTCAAGGCGGACATGGCCGCGGCGGATGAATGGCGCACCAAGGCCATGGGCACACGTAAGGCCAACGAAGAGAAGAAGAACGCCGGGCCGGGCGGCATCACCATGGATAACAACGGCAACATGAAGTAGCTGCCGGTCTGTTCGCACCCCAGCGGCCTCCGCGCATGCGCGGAGGCCGCTTTTTATTGGCCATGATCCGGTACGCCTCGCATTGAACAGGGAAGAATCGCAAAGCGGGACGGACAGGGGAATGGACGTTGAGAGAATATGCCTGGGGTGCGGACCATGTTGCCGCAAGTCTGGCCACGGCAAATCGCAGACTGCCCGCCAGAGCCACACAGAGACTAGAGACAAGTCGATTCAGCAGGCGCAAAGACCGCGGCAAGCCTCACAGGGCGCGGCACCTATTCCGAAAATGCTCCCGGCGAGAGGCGTGCGTTACTTTGCGCCCTCTTTGAGAATCTGGTCGGCCAGATAGTTGTGCACCTTGGCGTCGTTGTGAAGCGTTTCGAAGTAGGCGTTTCTGAGCAGTTGCGCGTGTCCATCGCGCAGGGTCTGGCGGATCAGCGCCTGAACGCGCGGGTCATTCAATTCGCGCTGTCCCGCCAGCTCCTTCGAGATCAGCTTGTAGATCGCGTAGCCTGCGGTCCGGTGCGAGGCGGGGTCGACGATGGGAAGAACGTCGGTGAACTGTCCCGGCTTCAGTTTGCTGATGGCCCCATACACCTCCGGGTGGGTCTGGAGAGCCGATTCCGCAACAAATCCCATATCGCCGCCGTTGGATGCGGTATCGGCATCCTCCGACAGATTCACGGCCAGATTGCCGAAGTCGTCACCGCTTTCCAGCCTCGAATGCAATTCCTGGATCTTCTTTTTTGCGGCCGCGTCGTTTGTTGCCTTGTTGTTCTGCAAGTTGCCGGCCTGCTGCGAGGGTGCACCGGTGACCACAATCCGTGCGATGTGGTACTGCGGCTCAATCAGGTCGAACTCCGATTTGTGCGCTGCGTAATAGCCGCTGATCTCGGCATCGGTGATGTTGATCTTCGACTCAATCTCTTTGTTCAGCAGCTTGGTCGTGGTCAGTTGCCGGCGCAGGTCGCGCTTATAATCGTCCAGCGTCGTATTGTTCTGCTTGAGCAGCGCGTCGAATTCCTCTTGCGTATGCAGCGCCTTGATCTCCGTCAACTTGGCGTTCACATCCTCATCGGAGGCGGTCAGGTTAAGCTTGGCGGCGCGCTGTTGCAGAATCTCGTCCTCGATCATCTTGTCCAGAATCGTCAGCCGCCCGATGCCCGCCTGTTCCGGGGAGGGTTGTTGCGGATTGTTGCGCAGGTTCGCCTTGTAGTACCTCTCCAGGTCGGAGCCCAGAATTTCCTTGCCGTTCACTGTGGCCGCCACGTCGTAAGTGGGAGCGTGGTGGCATCCGGCAGCAGTTGCCAGTAGTGCGCCACTCAAAAGAACGAGGCCGGTAAAGCGGGAACGGGCCTGGAAAACAGATTCGGCTTGCAACCTGATGTCTCCTATGGAGTTCAAAAAGCCCCATCTTTCAAGAATAAATCCCCAATCCGGCGCGACGATAGCGGGGCCGGATTCTATTTGCCGCCCTCGCCTGGTTTTGCCGGGCTGGCCGGGCTCGCCGGTGCTGCCGGAGCGGCCGGAGGCTCAACCCCTGCGGCGCGAAGAGCACGGTCGATGACGGCCCACACCATATCCTCCTGGATCGCCCCATCGATGCGCTCGCCATTGACGAACAGCGCCGGCGTTCCGTCGATCTTCAGGTTTTCCGCTTCCGCGGCCGAGGCCTTCACCTGGGATTCGTCCTGTTTTGTCAGGCATGCATCAAGCTTGCCTGAATCGAGTTTTGCCAGCGTAGCTTCCTGGCGGGCGATGCGATCGAGAGCGGCAAAGCTCTTGGCTGGGTTACGATCTTCGCCGCTGACTTCCTGCCCGTGGGCGTGAAGGTAATCGACGTAGGTCCAATACACATCGCCGCTTTGCGCGGCCAGGCAGTTGGCGTCCACTGAGGCACGCATCGCCCAGGGGTGAAGCTCGATGAGCGGGTCGTCCTTGTAAATGAAGCGAACCTTGTCCTTGTAGCGCTCCAGCGTGCTCGGAAAGAGCGCCTCGTGCATGCGCGCGCAGTAGGGGCACTCAAGGTCGTCGAAATTGATGACTGTGACTTTCGCGTTTGGATTGCCGCGGATGGGGCGGCCGGCGACATCGATCGAGAAGACGGCGTCATGGGCCAGGTCGAAGGTCTCCAGCCGCGCCAGGGTCTGTCCGTCCTTTGAGATCAGAAAGTTCTCCACCTTGCTCTTGGTGCCGCGGGTGAAGGTGATGGGCAGCGTCTCAAAGCCGGTAACCAGGCTCGGGCCCCGCGTGCCCAGAGTGACGGTGTAGTCCTGAGGGACGTTGAACTGGGAGCGAACCAACACCTCGATGTGCCGGTTCAGGGTGGCCGGATCCAGCGGCGTATTCGCAGCGTTGGGGGTCGGTGTAGGTTGGGCTTTGCAGCCCGCGGTCATGCAGATGGCCAGCAGGCCGACCAATAAACGAGTACGCGACAAGTTGAATCCCTCTTAGAAAAGGATACTCCAGCGAGGCACGATCAGGCGTCCCCTGGGGATCGGTCGGATCGGTCAATAGTAAGTGGACGCAAGCGGAAGCAAAAGGCCAACCTGAGCTAGTACACGGGCGGCAGGGTGGGATCGCGAAAAACGGAGTTGGAACGGCGGATATCGCCCGGCGAACCGAAGTTGGCCAGNNCCAAAGGTGAGGCCGCAGCAATCCCAGTTGTACACCGCCTGCACGCCGGCGTACTGAATCGAGTGTTGGACGAAGTCGTAACCGCCGTTGGCGGCCAGGTTGAAGCCGTTTCCATTCTGCTTGCCGATGGTGAGGAACGGCTGGACCTGCTGGCTCTGCAGCGTCGAGGCCGCCCCGCTCTTTTCGTCGACGGCATTCAGCATGCTGTGGCCAACGCCTACCGTCGTACGGCCAATGCTGTATCCGGCAAAGATGTTGTCTGAATCCAGGCGGGCGTTCTTGGGGTCGAAGTCCAGATCCCACTCGACGCGCAGGTTGTCGATTGCCTCAAAGCGCACCCGCGAGATCACCGGCGACAGGTTGCGCGGACCGGTGAGGAAGGCAACGGGAGTCAGGTCGAGCGTGGAATCGAAGACGTTGCGCCGATTCGGAATGAGCGCGCCGCCGAAGTAGGGATCGAAAAAGAACTCCTCGCCAACCTGCCAACTGGCCCACTCGCGCGGTTTGGCAGGGCACCCGCCCGATGGCTGCGCTCCATCGGAGGTGCAGGGCTGGTCACTGGCCGAGCGCAGATAGAAGCGCTGGTTGAGGAAGAAGCCCGCTTCGTTGGTGTTGGTGGCGATGTCGGAGGTGTCAATCAGCAGAACGTCGCGTGCCTGTTCTCCAATGCCGCCCACAAAGCGGTAGGTCAACTCCGGCTCGATCACATGGCGAAGGATCCGATTCAAGCCTGGGAGGGCGAAATCCCGTTCGATGGCCGGAGGCCGAATATCCACTGAAGCTTCAACGTCGGCGCGATTGAGCGCCGTGTGGCTGATGGTGGGGGTGCCATTTTGAGCGCCAGTCAGATCGGGCGTCTGGCTTCCGGAATAAAACGTCTCGCGCAGCGCGCCCTCGGGAACAAAGCTCCAGCCGCCCACAGAGAAAGGAAGTGAGAGGTGGGGATAAAGGTCGAAGCGGCCCACATTGCGTGCGTGGAATTCGGACTCGGAGCGGGAAAGGTAATCGAGCGATGAGGAGAGCCCCCAATAGAGCGGCGAGGTCCTCAGCGGGCGATCGAGAACATCGTATCGAACGCTCGGAAGGTGAATGATGCGCGCCTCGTCGCCGTTCGTGGCGCTTGCAAAGGTTTGGAAGCGGTCCAGCGAGGCGGATGGAATGAATCCGTTGTGCGCGTGGGTGAATCCGATTACGCTCGAAACTTCAGAGCTGACGGCCTGCGAGTAGTTGTCATCGAAGACAAGGCGGTAGACGTAGTTGGACAGAAACTCGACATTGCCGACAAGGTAGGTCTCGTCTGAAAAATCCTTCCGGCCGAGAGCTCCAATGTCGACGCCGCCCTGGTTGACATACTCGTAGCGGGCCGGCCCCGTAAGAAGATCGGGCCGCTGACCGGCCGCCCCGGCTGCCGCAGCGGGAATTGTCGTCCCCACCTGCTCTTCGAAGCCGCGATCGAGCAGGGCATTCCAGCGAACCGTCAGGTGGTCGATCCCCGGCCCTTTATAGCGGAAATCTCCGTTAGGCGCCCAACCCCGCTTGCTGTAGTACTCCGTGCCGACAATCATGTCCATGCTGCGGCTGATGGCCCAGTAGAACTGCTCCCCCATGGTGTAACCGCGGATCGAGGAGTAGTTGCTGGGGAAGACGGGAATCAGGAACCCGCTCTCGCGGCCCGTCTCGTCTGTCGGATGGCGCAGATAAGGCAGAAAGAACAGCGGTATGCCTAAAAACTTGAACACCGAATTGGTTGTCGATGCCTTGTTATTCTGGAGGTCGATGCTGCGGGAGATTAGTTGCCAGTCCGGCTTCGGCAGCCGGCAGTTGGTCATCGAGCCGTCGACAATCCGGTACTTGCCCTCGCCGGTCTCGATCAAAACCCTTCCCGTAAAGTAGAACGGATTGGCCGTGGTGTAGACGACGCTGTGGCTGCCGGCGTGGACGCCAATCGTGCCGCTAACGTTGAAGTATCGCGCCGTGTGCACGTCGAGGCGCATCTCGCCGTGGTCGGCGTTGATGAGCACGTCGTCGGGCCCGCCCTTGACCTGCACATGGCCATCGGCTTCCAATTCGGTGGTCGATTCGTTGTACACGGCCTTGTCGGAGGTCAGAACGTAATCGCGGTAGCGCACCACAACCCCGCCCGTGCCGGTCCACACGTTGCCCAGCAGCGATTGCGTGCCGGCGGCCAGGTGGACCGGAACGCCCGTTTGCGGTGCGGGCTCAGGCCGGGCGATGGGCATCAGTTCCTGGCTGGGATCGTCGGGGAGCCCGTCCGGAAGCTGTGCCGGCGTCGCGTCGGAACTGGGATTGGCAACGGTTGTTGCCGGAGGCGTCTGCCCGCCGAGATGTGCGGGACAAAGAGCCAGCGGCAACGCCAGCAGCGCGATCGTCATTCCGTAGCGAGAATGCATCCCAGGACCAAGGCTCAGCATAACAAAAGCGGGCTCTCGATGATGGGACGCGCGTCGGGCGCGGTCGGCGCAATCTCACAGCGCAAAGTACGATGCCGTGATTAGCGCGCGGGCAAGCCGCTAGCTGTGTATTCCTGCGATACCCCCTCTTCATTTTCAGGCCATTCGTATTCACGCCGCGTTTACGATTGGGCATGCGGGCCGCGACAACGGCAAGAGGGCCTGTGCGCGGGCGACTATCGCCTGTGTCAGAAGGGACATTGGAGCTTTGAGCACATCCCCGATCGAAGCGAACCTTGCAGCGTCCTGGAAGAAGGAAGTCAATCGCCGCCTCGAAGAACACAAAAACCGCAGAGGCGGTTCTGTCGCCGGGCCCGCGGCGCATCAGGACAGGCACACTGCGGCCAGCCGTGCGGCACAGTCGGCAGCCGCGCGCGTAGCGGCACGTTACGCCAACGCCCCCAGCTACAGCCAGATGTTGGCCGAAGAGGCACGCAGCGCGGTGCGCGCCGCGGAGGCCGCGTCCCGGGCCGCGCTGGACCTGCAGGCGGCGGCTGAATCGGTCCTGGCAGGCCTTGAAGCTGCATCCGCCTCCGAGCACGCCCGCGCCCCCGAGACCTTTCACATTCTGTCTTCCGAGCTTGCCTTTGAAAACTCATGGGAGGCACAAGTCGAGCCTGCGCGCCCTGCCGCGCCTTTGCCGCCCACACCTTTACCGCCCGCCCCTGCACAGTTTGAGCCGCAGCAACCGCGGAGCTACGGAATCCGTTGGGATGCGGACCTGCCGCCGCGGCCTGTGCAGCCAGTGATTGCCCGCGCGTTCCACGGACCGGCGGACTTTGACCAGGCTGCCGAGGGCTGGTGGGAGCCTGGGTTGCAGCCGCCAAGCAGCATGGAAGGGGAAGCGATTGAGTCGGTCGAGCCGTTGCAGCCGATGCACGCCAACCTGATCGAGTTTCCCCGCGAACTGGTAGCCACGCGCAAAATGCGCCCGCGGCGTGCCGAGGGGCCCTGTGGAGCGGGGACGCGCGATGCGCAGTTGAGCATCTTCGAGGTCGATCCCGGAACCATTTCAATCGAGCCGGAAGCAGCCGATGGAGGGTCTGAAGCAGCCGCGCCGTCATGGCAAGGCGCCGAGTGGTCCGACATTCGATTGGGCGAACAGCCCCTGGCGCAACCGCGGGCCGACACTGAATTGGAAGAGGATGCGGCGCCGGCGCCTCCCGTGCTGGAACTGGCGCCCTTCGCGTTGCGGGTGATGGCCGCCGTGGTCGATGGCGCGCTGATTACTGGAGCCTTCCTGGCAGCCGCCATGGTTGCGGCCACCCATGTGAACCAGTTGCCCGCGTTGAAAGGAATCGAAATAGGTTCTGCGCTGGCACTTGTAGCCATCGGCGCACTCTACCACGCGCTCTTTCTCACGCTGGCGGAGGGTACACCGGGAATGAAGTACGCGCACATCGCCCTGTGCACCTTCAGCGATGAAGATCCGTCCGCGGAGCAGAGACACAAACGGCTGGTGGCCCTGCTGTTGTCGCTGTTGCCGGTAGGACTCGGCCTCGCCTGGGCCATCTTCGACGAAGATCATCTCACCTGGCACGACCGCCTCTCCGGAACCTATCTGCGGCGGTACTGAAAGCCAGAGATCAGGGGTCAGAGATCAGTCGCCCATGGGCGAACCTGACCGGCATATCAAGCTGGGTGCCCCATCCTTCGCCTTTTTCCTGGCGAAGGGTGGGAAGCCACAAAGCTCGACCATCCCGCTCTCAACACTCCAACAAAGCTGGGTGACCCACCTGGGCGCCGGGGTACCCTCTGGGTCGGGGCACGGCGTCTTTGTTTTTGCCGATAGGGTGGGAAACGCTCGCCCGGTTGTCTCGTGCTGCTTCTTGGCATATACCTCTGTATAGACCAGACCAATTCTCGAGGAGGGCCAGATGCGCCGCACAGCCAAAATGTTCATGAAAGACCGGAGCTCCGCCGTTCGGTTGCCCAACAGTTTCCAATCCTCGACCGCCGAGGTCTTGATCCGCAAGCAAGGTGACGACGTGACCCCAGCGGCGTGGCCCGGCGACTGGACTGTCTACCTGGACTCTGCCCCGACTGCCTCCGAGCAGTTCATGGAAGGCGTGGAGGATTTACCCGTGCAAGAGCGCACGATCCTGGAGTATTGCGCAGATGAAAACTTTTGAACTCTCCAAGCGGACACGTACCGACGCAATCGCCTCGCTGCAACGCTATTTCGAAGAGAACATGTCTGAACCCATCGGCGACCTGCCGGCCGGACTGTTGCTGAATTTTTTTGTGGAGGAGATCGGCCCTGCCATCTACAACCATGCCATCGCCGATGCACAGGCGCGTTTGCAGCAACGCGTAGCCGATCTCAGCGGGGAACTGTACGCGGATGAGTTTCCCTACTGGCCAAAAGTTGACGCGAAGCGCAAGAGCCGGCGCTGACAATCATTCAATGAGCGGATGCGGCTTATAGAGATGCGTGGCCCGGTTCTTCAACCGGGAGGTCGCGAATGCGAAAGTCAATGACGGCTGCAACTGCGATGGCCAGCCAGTACGCAA
Organism: Acidobacteriaceae bacterium; assembly: GCA_003166055.1. Next base: position 8,880 of record PMWR01000272.1, on the reverse strand, counting down.
CGATATCCCAGACAGAGAAGAAGCGGCCGAGCACCAGGATGCCTGGAAGAGTGAGGCGAAAGGCATCGAACGCGGGTGTGTGGAAGAGCTTGAGGAACTCGACGGCTGTCGCAACACCTGCCGCGAGAAAGGAGACGGCAAACGGAGTCCGCGTGGGAAGAAGCGCCGAGACGATCCAGTAGATCATGACTGCCCAAAGCATCGAGCCGCCGTATTTGACGACGACATGCGGCAGGCCAAGCGGAACAAATCGAATCGCAACGCCCGCAACCATGGTCACGCCGATGAGCGCCAGCGAAACTGCAAAAGATCGACCGCGCATAATCGCCGAGCTCATCGGTTGATGGGCTCCATCGCTCAGGACGCCAGCGCGCGAACCGCCGACACTCCCGCGCCCAGCAGTGCGGTGCTGTCGTCGGGAGGAAGCACTTCCAGTGAGAAATTCTGCAGCGTGCTCATCTTGACCATGGACTCCAGGTGAGCGCGAAGCACTGGCAAATCGAGAAAGTGCGCGTTGTGGCCGGTGAAGTAGAAGCGCCCCGGCCCGGCGAGGTGAATGAAGGAAGCAGTCGCTGCGGCCAGGGCGCGGTGCCATAGATCGACAAACTCGCGGCAGCGTTGGTCGCCATCTTTGGCGTGAGCGAAAACCTCTTCAGGTTCGAGGTCGAGGAAGCGCATGCGCATGGCGCGGTACCCCATGATTCCTTCAAGATGGCCGACGCCGCCGCAGCCGCAATATTTTTCTTTGGGATCGAGGCTTACCGTCACGTGGCCGCCCTCCCAGACACCTTCAACGTAAGGCCAGCGGCCGTAGCCGATGCCGTTGCCCAGGGTCCAGACGCGTGTCAGCTTGTTCAGTTGGCCGCGTGTGGCGGCCACGCCCGCGGCGATGGCGTCGGCATCGTTGGCAATGTGGACAGGGGCCATGATGCCGCGCGCAACCAGCGCCTTGGTCAGCTCCTCTGAAAGGTGCATTCCCTTGAGCTGGGTCAGGTTCGGCGAATCCTCGATAACCCCCGAGCGCACTATGCCGGGAACAGCAACACCGACCGCGTCCACAGCGCCCTGCGCCGCGAGCGTGGACACCTGGATGGCAAGCAACTCGACCAACTCACTGGTAGGAAGTGCGATCAAGGCATCCACTTCGTCGGTTTCACTGGGATAGCGCAACAGCGCGCCCTTGAGCCGCTGGTCTTCAAGCCTTCCGGCCACGATGTGTTCCGTCATTACGACGCCGATGGCGGTGGTCATGCTGGCCCTCCGGGCTGGCTGTCAGCTTCCAGCCTCCAGCTTTCAGCTCGTTCAATGCAATCGGCAGGTAGATTGACACTGCCTTGAATCCTTCTTGTTTGGATGCGTTTATCCGCCATGTCAATCACCCCGCCTGATAGCGGTTGAGCCTGCCGATTCCGTTGAAGGCCGCCACCTTGTAACACTCGGCGAGCGTAGGGTAGTTGAAGACGGTCTCGATGAAGTAATCCACTGTGCCGCCAAAGACCATCACGGCCTGCCCGATGTGAACCAGTTCGGCGGCGCCTTCGCCGATAATGTGCACGCCGAGCACCTTGCGCGTGTCGCGGTGAAAGACCAGCTTCAATCTTCCCGTGGCGTCTCCGCGAATCTGTCCTCGGGCGGTCTCGCGGTAGTAAGCCATGCCCACTTCGTAAGGAACGTCTTCATCGGTCAACTGCTCCTCCGTCTTGCCGATGAAACTAATCTCGGGGATGGTGTAGATCCCGTAAGGATAAAAACTTGGATTGGAGCTGGTGGCATGGTCGTCAAAGGCCCGTGCGGCGGCGATCCGCCCCTGCTCCATCGAGACTGAGGCGAGCGAGGGGAAGCCGACCACGTCGCCGACAGCAAAGATGTTCGGAACGCTGGTCTGGTAATGCTCGTCGACGGGAATGCGGCCGCGATTGTCGGCCTGCAATCCGGCGGCGGCCAGGTTGAGGTCGTCAACCGCGCCCTGGCGCCCAATGGCGTAAAGCAGGGCGTCGCCCGAAACTTTTTTCTTGCTCTGCAGGTTAGCCACGACGGTGCCGTCCGGCAACTCCTCGACACTCTCCACCTCTTCGCCGAGTCGCAGCGTGACTCGCGCATCGCGAAGGTGGTAACTGAGCGCCTCGACGATCTCGCGGTCGGCAAACTCCAGCAACCGATCGCGCTTTTCAATCAGCGTGACGCGAACGCCGAGTACGGCGAACATGCAGGCGTATTCAACACCGATCACGCCGCCGCCCACCACAATGAGGGTCCGAGGCAGTACCGGCAAATCGAGCACCTGGTCGCTGTTAATAATGGTGCGGCCGTTGATTGGGACCTTGGCCGAGGACGCGGGTTTGGTGCCGACAGCCACAATAATTCGGTCGGCGTCGAGGGTGGTGTCGGTCTGAATGCCCTCGACGCGAACCTGGTTTGGGCCGGCGAAGCGGGCGATGCCGTGAACAACGTCGATGCCGTTGCGCGAAAGCTGAGCCTCGGTCACGTCGACCTCGGTCTTGATCACTGCCTGCACGCGGAAGGCGAGGTCGGCCATGGTGATCTTTTCTTTCACCCGGTAGTTCATGCCGTAGACCGACTTGTAGTTGTAGCCCGAAAGATGCATCACGGCTTCCCGCATAGTCTTCGAGGGGATGGTGCCGGTGTTCACGCAGACCCCGCCGACCACGGAGCGAGCCTCGACCACGGCAACCCGCTTCTTCATTTTGGAGGCGGCGACGGCGGCCCGTTGCCCGGAAGGCCCGGAACCGATCACGATCAGGTCATATTTCACGGCGCTCATGCGAGGTCACTCCAGGGTTCGATGCGGAGAGGTCGGCTTGCAGCTTCCACGGGATGCGGCAACAAGTCCTCAACCGGAGGCTACCATAGCGCGGGGCTGCCGGAGAAAGGCAGTTTGTGTGAATTGTGAGGATGATACGGGGATAGCGCAGGAATTCTCTGCGCAAGTGAAGAAGGCGGCGGCAGGCCAGGTCCCAGCTTCCATTCGAGGAAGCTGGGGCGCAGACCCAGGGAGGTTCAGGCCTGCCGCCATCTTTGATCCCCGGTGATGACCACCTCGGGGCATGAAACTGCGGGTGCCCCATCCATCGAGCGTTTTTTGCTCGATGGGTGGGAGACCACAAATGCCAACCGTCGGCCCTCGGGCCTTCCATGCTGTTCCGCTCTCAACTGTGCGCGGGGCGCAGGCCCTTTGTAAAGGCTGGTTGCCCCTTGCCGGACAACGTTCCGCCGGACTGCTTGTCTTCTTCCAGGCGGAATTGCCGGATCATGCCGTCGAGTTCGCCAGCCAGCGCGGAAAGATTCTTGAGCGCTGCTACCGCCTCTTCGGCGCCCTGCGCGTTATCAACCGATAGCTGCGAGATATGGCCGGCGGACTCGGAGATTTCGCTGGAAGCAGCGGTCTGCTCGGTGGCGGCCGTAGCGATGAGATGAATCTGTTGCTCCACCTCTCTTGAAGACTCGATGATGGCTTCAAGGCTGGTGCTGGCGCGGGCAGTCTCACCCATGCCGGTTTCAACGGCTGTCCGGCTGCTCCGCATCAATTCGAGCGTGGCCTTTGTCTCCTCCTGAATGCTGCGAATCGTGCCGGCGATCTCCTCGGTCGCGCCCTTTGTGCGCTCAGCAAGGCGGCGAACCTCGCCGGCAACGACTGCAAAGCCGCGGCCATGTTCGCCGGCGCGCGCAGCTTCAATCGCCGCATTCAAGGCCAGCAGGTTGGTCTGCTCGCTGATCTCCTGAATCACGTTGACCACCTTGCCGATCTCCTCGGAACTGCGCGCAAGTGAGTTCATTTTCTCCGAGACAGAACTGGTGGCGGCGGCGATCTTCTCCATGGTGGCGGCGGCGGCGTGCATCACGGCCCCGCCCTGGTTGGCGGTTTCAGCCGAGACGCGGCTGGCGGCAGCCGCGCTTTCCGCGTTGTGACTGATCTCGCCGATGGTGGCCGTCATCTCCTGCGCCGCTGCGGCAATCTGGTTCGTCTTGGCGGATTGGGTGTGCGCGTTGCCGGCGCTCTGGACAGATGCGGCGCTGATCTCGGCGCTCGCGGCGGAGAGCGTATCCGCACCCTGGGCCACCGATCGCAGCACAGAGCGCATTTCAGCAACCGTGGCGTTAATAGCCTCGCCGAAGCGCCCAATCTCATCCGTGCCGGTAATTCTGATGCTCGTCGTCAGGTCCTTGGCTGCCATCGCTTCCATAGCGTCCTTCAGGTGGGCTAACCGAGGCGCGATTTCACGGGTCAGCATCACGCCGACAATTGCCGAGAGCAGAACGATGAGCAGGGTAATTCCGGCGCTGATCCAGGCGGCGCGGTTGCTGGCACTCGTGGCATCTCTTGCATCCGCACTGCCGTTCGTTGCGTACTCTTCCGTGGCTTGATTCGCGGCCGTGGTCGCCGCGTTGATCTTGGCCCCGTTATGATCGGATTGCATAAGATCGACCGCATCGTTTTTCTTGCCCGCGGCGAGCATTCCCATGGCCCGGTCATTGTCCTCCTCATACTTTGAGAACGACTCCGACAGTTCTTGAAAGGAAGCACGGTCCTGCGGGGTGCGGATCAGCGGTTCGTAGGCTGCGGCAGCCTGTTTGAAGAGGTTGAGCTGCTTTTGGCGCTTCGCAGCGTGTACCGCCAAACAGGCCGGCGTAGGGCAAAGCAGCACATTCAGTTCTTCGCGCCGTACCTGGAGCATGGCGCTGCTCATGCTGGACGCTTGCACAAGGGCAGGGAAGCTGGTTTCGCTCACATCCGAGTTCTTTTGGGCGATGTCCCGAAATGTGAAGAACGTGTAGATTCCCAGCACGATGCAGAGGCAGCAAACAATGCCGAAAGCAAACGCGAATTTGCGGGCAATAGGAAGATTGCGAACCATTGACATGCGAGCAGCCTCTTCTCAAGCGATTCTCCAGTCCTCATCGGCAGAGCGGGGTGCAACTTGAGTGCGTTGGTTTGGAAATTGAAGGCGACTGGGGGATTCGCTCACCGGGCTTTGGGCCGCATGGCCGCCACGAATCCACCACCGGCCGCACCAACTCGCCAGTCCGGAACTGGCCGCTGTCCATCACCCTCGCCAGCCGCTCTGCGCACGCGTCCGTCGGCTTTGCCGGGGATTCGACCACCGATTGCAGAGGTGTTGAAAATGTTCCGGTCGATCTTTCCTCAAGGCGGCCTATTGAATTTGGATTGCCGATTGTGTCAAAGTTCCAGTATGGACAAGGGTTATGTGATCGAGACGCTGCGTAAACACGAGCCGGAGCTGAAGGCTGCTGGCATCGTTCATCTGCGCCTGTTCGGCTCGGTGGCGCGCGGCGAGGCATCCGCTCAGTCCGATGTTGACCTCATGGCCGACCTCGATCGGTCCAAGCGCCTTTCGCTCGTCGGCATGGCGCGGTTGGAGAATCGGCTAAGCGACCTGCTCGGAGTGAGAGTCGATCTATCTCTGGTGAACTCGATGAAAGAGGCTGTGCGCACGCGGGCCGTGCGCGAGGCCATCCATGCCTTTTGAAGATGCGAGATCGCACCTCGCAGACATTCTCCACCCCATCCTTCTGTCGCGTCTCATTTCCTGCAACAACGGCGGTACAAATCTATAACTTCTTCGACATCACAATGCAATGGCATTCAAATCCCGGCTTAAGCGGGATGGGATGGACGAACTCCTCCGTGCCGGTTTCCACAAACCCCAGGCGGCGATAGAGCGGCGGCAGCTCCGGCCGCAGGCTCAGCACCGTGATGTCCAAAACCTCGCATCCCCGCCGGCGCAGGTGCTCTTCCGCCGCTTCAACCATCCGCCGCCCCAGCCCCTCACCCTGACGCGCGGGATCGACGGCAAGCTGGCCCAGATAGCCCCGCGTGCCGCGCACCTCTGTGTACACGCAGCCAAGAAGCTGGCCGGAGCGGTCTTCGGCCAAAAGGATGGTGCCCTTGTTCATCATGGCCGCCAGGCGGTCTTCATCCGTGCGCGTGCCATCTATAAAGGTCTCCACGGAATACGCCGCATTGATCAGCGGAATCATGCGCGGCGCATCGTTTTCCGCCGCCACGCGGATCTGGGCCGTAGAGCGAAAACTTGATTCTGTATTTGCAGTCATATTTTCCCGCACGGCAAATGAACCGCTTGTTGTCCCTCAGTCCCCCATTTTAGTGCCGCCCGCGGGAGGGTCCTTCGTGGTCCCAAGGTGCCGGAACGCATTGACGCGCCGCGGTCCGCGCCGTAGGCTCATAGCATGGAATTCAAGGTAAGCGAGCTGGAGCGGGAGCCGATCGATTTCGACCTGGAAATGGCTCCNNTACGACCTGATCTTCCGTCCGGCGGAAGCCGATTCCGAGCCCCTAGAACGATCGATTACTGCGCCGGAAACGGAAATCGGGTATTATCAAGGGGACGGTCTTTTGCTTGAAGATGTGCTGCGCGAGCAGGTGCTTTTGTCCCTGCCGGTCAGAACCTTGTGCAAGCCGGACTGCAAGGGACTTTGCCCGCGTTGCGGCCAGAACCGCAACACCCAGCCGTGCCACTGCGATGAGGGTCCGAGCGACCCCCGCTGGGAAGCGCTGTCTGGGCTCCGCGACCGGATTAAGTCCTGAGATATCAGCCGCTCCCCAGATTTTGGGGGCATTCCGCCAGCCCTGCTAAGCCTGCCCGGCTTCGCCAGCCGGTGGAGAGACGAAAGGAATTCTTGTCATGCCTAATCCGAAAAGGCGCCATTCAACGCGCCGCACCGCACTACGCCGCTCTCACGACTTTCTGACTGCCACCGGCCTCTCCGAGTGCCCCAACTGTCACGAAAAGAAGCTGCCCCATCAGGCATGCCCCAAGTGCGGCATCTACAAAAAGCGGTTGGTGCTCGACATCAAGGAAACAGCCAAGTAGTCGGAGCCTCCATGCTCATCGACATTGCGCTCGACGCCTTCGGTTCCGACAAAGCTCCTGAGCCTGAGATCCGCGGGGCGATTCTCGCCTGCCGCGCTTTGCCTGTGCGTGTCCATCTCATCGGGCCGGAGGCGGAGTTGCGCGACCTGCTCGACGAGCATCTCGAGAACGAAGACCTGCCCATCGTCATTCATCATGCGGCTGAGCGCATCGGCATGGAGGAAAAGGCCGCGCATGCGGCGCTCAAAAAGAAGAACAGCTCCATGCGCGTCGGGCTGAAACTGGTGCGCGAAGGCAAGGCCGCCGGCTTTGTCACCGCGGGCAACACCGGCGCCGCCATGGTCACCGCCAAAATGGTGCTGGGCACCATGCCGGGCGTCGACCGCCCTGCCCTCGCCACTCCCATGCCAAGCTCCACCGGCAATCCCTGCGTCCTGCTCGACGTAGGCGCCAACGTGGACTGCAAGCCGCACAACCTCCAGCAGTTTGCGGTGATGGGCGAGATTTATGCCCGCACCGTCCTCAAGATCGACGAGCCGCGCGTNNGGCCTGCTCTCCATCGGCGAGGAAGAGACCAAGGGCAACGATCTTACCCATGAAGCCTTTCCGCTGCTCAAGGCCCTGCCCATCAAATTCATCGGCAACGTCGAGGGCCGCGACATCTTCAGCGGCCTGGCCGACGTGATTGTGTGCGACGGCTTTGTCGGCAACGTGGCCCTCAAGACCAGCGAGGGCGTGGGCCGCTTCGTCCGCGACGTGCTCCGCGAATCGCTCACCCGCACCGTCACCGCGCAAGTCGGCGCGCTGCTCTCGCGCAAAGCCTTCAACGAGTTTCGCCACCGCCTCGACTATCGCGAGTACGGCGGCGCGCCCCTGCTCGGCGTGCGCGGCGTCTGCATCATCGGCCATGGCTCGTCCAACGACCGCGCCATTTACAACGGCATTCGCGTGGCTTATGAATTTGCCAAGGCGGGCACCAACGCCAGCATCGAGCGGGAATTTGCGGGCCTCGCCAAACCAGCCGCACCGGCACGCGCCAAGGTCGAGCTTTCCGCCGATTCGCCCGCGGAACCCGATGCAACCATCCACTAAGGAATTGCGAGGATCGCCCGCGATGCCTGCCAGATCCCGCCATGCCGTCTCATTCGATCCATCGGTACTCGCGAGTTTGGCCTGCCCTGCCTGCCACGGCGGCCTTGCCCTCGTTGAAGGAAGTCTTGTCTGCCAGGCCTGCGCCCGCGTCTACCCGATTGTCGATGGCATTCCGATCCTGATCACGGAGAGAGCCGTGCCGGCAGGTTCCTAGAAGCTTTCCCAAAAGCAAGCTTTGAAAAGGCACGGCGAGGTACCGGGGAACCCTCTGGGTCGGGGCCACCTGCCCGCATAGCCGAGACCAGTCAGAATGCGCGCCGTCCCCGCATCCCACGGATTGCCAATGACAAACGGTTCGACGCCCTCGTGCAGCGCCTTGAACTGGAGAGCTTTTTCAGCCTGGGTCGGCAAGGGGGCCTCAATTCGTCTTACCTGGGATTCGTCGTTCCTGCGATTCGTCGTTCGCTGGCTGGTATTTCCGCCGATTCGCTCGCGTCAAATTCCTTTGAAAATCAGGTTACACTTTACGCCTTCAACACACCCAACCCGGCGAACCGGATTGCGCTTCACTGGATCGGCCGCCATCCGTGGTCTGTCCCGCGCCGGCGCGACACGTCTCGCGACACGCTTCAAGTCGTCTTCATCGCTACTAGAAACGAGACCGCCGCTGCCATGGGCCGTTCGTCCCCGAAGAACGAGACGAACGCAGCATAGCGTGGTGTCTCAAAAGTTCGTATTAGAAATGAGCTGTCATCCTGAGCGGGTGAGAAGAATTACGCATCAAACTCTTTCAAAAGCAGATAATAGGCCACTTTTGTCCTGTGCAGGAACTGTGTGGAACAATCTGTAAATTTTCCGGTTTTGTGGCTTATGCACGGAATTGCCTCGGCGATCTGTCCCTGGCTGGAATGACTTG
>PMWR01000248.1:2385-5179 GCA_003166055.1 Acidobacteriaceae bacterium | reverse complement strand
GAAGGCGAGATCAGCTTCTGCGCTTACAACACGGGTGTGGGCTGGCGGAACATTATCGAGAAGATGCACATGACGGCTACGCTCACCAAGTGGTATGAGGAGCATGGGCGGCATGAGATCTTCGCCGGCGGCAAGAAGGTGGGCATGTCGCAGGTGGGCCACACGCTGAACCTGAACATGGAACACGTGAACGCCGAAGCCAATCACACGCTGGATACGCTGGGCATCGCCAAGAACGCCCGCGAGGAAAAGCTGCGCGCCCGCGCCGCTACTACCGCGGACAAGGTCAAGGCGGACGCTGAGACTGCTCGCATGGCCAAGCTTTATCGCGAGCATGTGCTGGGCGANNCTGCCTTGCGCATGGGGGGCGAGCGCGCCTGTCAAGAATTCGGCGCAGCTCATCCCTGTCCGCTTTGTCCAGGGAACCGTCCACGGCTTCCTCCAGATGCGCTCCGAGGACGGCCACATCGTCGCTTCGGGAGACAGCGTGCAGGTGGCTCATGGCAGCCAGGTCACCGTGCGCACGACGTTCACCTTCAAGGACGGCTCCATCGACGATGAGACCACTGTCTTTTTGCAACGGGGAACCTTCCGGCTCGTCTCCGACCGACACCTGCAGAAAGGGCCTTTCTTTCCGCATCCGATGGATGTCCTGATCGACGCACGGAGCGGGCAGGTCACCGTCCACTCAACCGGAAAAGACGGTAAGGAAGAGGTGAAGACGGACCATCTCACCCTGCCTGCGGACTTGGCCAACGGCATGGTTCCCCTGGTGATCGAACACATCCGGTCCGGCGTCGCGGAGACAACCGTGCCCATGCTGGTGCTGACGCCCAAGCCGCGCCTGGTCAAACTGATCATCTCTCCCCGCGGCGAGGAGTCCTTCGATGTAGTCGGTTCCCCCCGCAAGGCACTCCACTACGAAATCAAGATCAATATCGGCGGTATCGAGGGCATGGTAGCGCCTATTGTGGGCAAGGCGCCCCCCAACATTCAGCTTTGGATTATTGGTGGCCTGGCACCAACCTTCCTCAGGGAAGAAGGCCCAATCTACGCGGAAGGCCCCATCATGACCATCGAGCTGGCCAGCCCGGTTTGGCCCGACGCTGCAAAGCCTGGCTCCTAGAAAAAACAAGATGGAACGTGGAAAGACCCGATGGCCGCTGGTCTGCCTTTGTGGTCTCCCACCCATCGAGCAAAAAAACGCTCGATGGATGGGGCACCCGGCGCATCGGACCGCGGCGCGAAGCGGCGGCTGTGCCACCGCAAGTGGTGGCTACGGGCGGTCGTAGAAGCGGAAGAACAGCGAGGGCTTGGCGCAGGGCTCGGCGCGCGCTACCAGTTCTTTGGCCTGTCCGTCGCTCAGCGGCGTAAATTCACGCGCCAAATGGACGTTTTCTTCCAACTGCGCAATCGTGTCGCAGCCGATGATGACCGTGCTCACGGGACGCGACAGGGTGTAGAACATGGCCTCTCGCATGGTGAGCGTGCCGGGTTTATCGGTCTGGAAGGTCATGCCTTCCCACGAGTGCTTCTGCTGCTCGATGGGCGGCGGTGTCCAAGAGGAGAGCAGCCGGCTGCGTCCCGGGACCTTCATGCCGATGATGCCCATCTGCCGCTCGACAGCCAGCGGCAGCAGCTCGTCGTTGAAGCTGTAGTGGTGCGGATCGGCCGCATTCATGGCCATCAGAATTGTGTCGAAGGGATGGCGCTTGATGCATTCCATGAGCGCGTCGGGCCGGTAGTGGCCGGTGATGCCGAGATAGCGCACCACTTTCTGCTGCTGCATTTCAAGCAGAGCTTCGACCGCGCCGCCCTTGGCGAAGACTTCATTGACATCGGTCATGGTGCCGATGTCGTGCAGTTGCCACAGGTCGACGTGATCGGTTTGCAGCAGTTGCAGCGACTTCTCGATCATGCGCATGGAGCCGTCGCGGGTGCGTTCCTTGGTCTTGGTGGCCAGGAAGGCCTGGTTGCGACGGTGAGCCATTACTTTGCCCACGTATTGCTCGCTCCAGCGCTCGGGACCGCCGTAGATGGACGAGGTGTCGATGTAGTTCACTCCCAGGTCGAGGGCGCGCTCGATGATGGGTACGGCGACGTCGAAGTTATTGGGGTGCTCGAGCGCAGCCTGGCCGCCGAGCGAGAAAATGCCCACCTTGTAGCCGGTTTTGCCCAGATTGCGCGTAGGCATGGCGGTGGGTGTAACGGGGTTCGACGGCAGTGCCGGCAGAGACTTCGGCGTGTCGGCTTTGAGCGCCGATGGAGCCAGCAATGCGGCGGTGACTGCGCCGCCGGCCTTCAGGAATTCGCGGCGGCCATGTTTGCCGCTGGTGAGATGATTGTCGCCCATTTGAGCCTCCCGGCGAGACGCTTCAGTTTTGAAATACCATCATAGTCCAGTTGCGGGAGACGCGGAAATTACAACTCTTTGTCAACGCAATATTGGAGTGAAGGCAGTGCGGCTTTACCTTGAGACAAACCGGACCGAAAGATGCGCATCCAAGGGAGTGCAATTGGATACAGAAATCTCTGGCGATTTTGTTCCAGGCTGGATTGGGATCTGTGTCATCGCAAAGACACATACCGAAAGGATCAGACATGTTTCCTTCAGGCTCACTGGGGCACGCNNGTGGACAAGAGCGGAACCACGACAACGACCGTTGTGCAGCCGCCCGCAGCAGGACAAAAGGCTGAGGCGATCACTACGACAACGGCTCCGACCGCGGCTGGCGCGCCGGTGCCAGCGGCTTCAGGACCGACGGTTTCCACAGTGCCGCCGCCACCTCCGCCG
>PMWR01000248.1:0-2367 GCA_003166055.1 Acidobacteriaceae bacterium | reverse complement strand
GGACACTTCAAAGGCAGATCGCTGCTGGAGTTGCGGTTGACTTCACTGACGATGAATGGCACCCAGTACCCGCTCACGACGAGGGACCTGGCTGAGAGTAAAAAGGGTAAGGGCAGACGATCGGCGGCCATGATTGGCGGCGGCGCGGGGCTGGGCATGCTGGTGGGCGGCGTGGCCACGGGCGGCGTTGGATTGGTGGTGGGCGGCCTGGTGGGCGGCGGCGCGGGAACGGCCGCGGCGGGATTGACGGGCAATCGGGATCTCGATATCCCGGCCGAGTCGATTGTGCACTTCAAGCTGGCGGACGACCTGGTGGTGCAGGCGGCACATTAAAAGGGACGCGTTTTATTGAAGGGCCAGTTACAGCGTAACATGTGATGTTACGCTGTAACTGTGATCAGGATGCACAACCCGGCCAGCCCAGGGGAATTGCTGAAAGAGTTCCTCGGGGACATAACGGCCACGCAGCTGGCCGAGCACATCGGCGTGGCGCGCGCCACCATTTCGCGCATACTGAATGGCCGCACCGCCGTAACCGTGGACCTCAGCATCCGGCTTGGCGAGGCTCTGGGCCTCTCTCCTGACTTCTTCTCGAAGGCGCAGCTCCAGTATGACCTGTGGATCGAGTCGCAGAGAAAACGACAGAAGATCAAGCCGTTGGCGGCTTGACAAGATCGCAAAGTTGCACGGAACAGGTCGGAGACTCGACGCGTTTCATTGGTGATGAATGCCGACCACGCAGAGGCGGGCGATGAGTTCAACTCGCCCGACTACAACTGGCCGGGCGTGCCTCCCCAGGTTTCGGGGTCGACATCTGCGATCGACTGGGAAAATGTCCAGCGATGTCCGGCGAAATCTTCGACATTGTATTGCCGCTCACCGAACATATGTTCTTTGGGTGGTGACACCACGCGTGCGCCGTGGCTTTGCGCGCGCTCAAGATGAAGATCGACATCCTCCACGCGAACAACCACAGATTGGAAACTGTCGGGACCTAGCAGTTCACGCTGGGAGAGAATAACTGCGCCGTCTCCGACATTCAACTGCGCCCTGTGATCGCCAATGCGGAGACGGAGCGTAAAGCCGAATGCATTACAGAGCCAGTCGATTGCGGGGCCGATCTCAGGGTAGCCAATGATCGGGATGACTGTACACGACGGAATGGATCGATTGGGGCGCATATTCAAACTCCTCCTGGTCAGTTTCTCAGAGGCGCCGGGGAGTTTCTAGAGGTGATTGATGAGCGAGGCGATGCAGGCTGCGCCGAAGCCGTTGTCGATGTTGACGACGGAGACATTGGGCGAACAGGTGTTCAACATGCCGAGGAGCGCGGCCACTCCGCCGAAGGACGCGCCGTAGCCGACGCTGGTGGGCACGGCGAGAACCGGCGCGTTGACGAGGCCCCCGACCACAGTGGGCAGAGCGCCTTCCATGCCGGCGCAGACAATGAGCACACGGGCGGATTGCAAAGATGTTTTTTGCGCCAGCAGGCGATGAATGCCGGCCACGCCGACGTCGGCGATGAGTTCGACTTCGTTGCCCATGAGGCGTGCGGTGACCGCGGCTTCTTCAGCTACGGACAGGTCGCTGGTGCCTGCGCAGACTACGGCAATGGTTCCTTTGCCGGGAACGGCGGGCGCCTGGGAGAGGGTGATGGCGCGGGCGGTTTCGTGAAACTGGGCGTGGGGTTGCTTGTCGCGAGGTTCGAGGGCCTGGACCGCGGCCCACATTTCAGGAGTGACGCGCGTGGCAAGGACGTTGCCGCCATGCTGTGCCATATGGGCAAAGATCGCGGCTACCTGCGGGGGGGTCTTGCCAGCGGCGAAAATCACCTCTGGCATGCCGGTGCGCAGGGAGCGATGGTGATCGAGCTTGGCGAAGCCGATGTCTTCGAAGGGAAGATCTCGGAGGCGGTCGAGCGCCTGTTCGACGCCGGTGCGGCCCGCGCGGACTTCGTTGAGCAGCGCTTCAATCTGCGTGCGATCCATCAGGACTCCTTTGCTGCGTTGGCTGCATAGATGCGCATGGCTTCCTGCATCACCTGTTTCAGAGGGACCGCGTGCGCAGTGGCGATGCGGCGGCAATCCTCATATTCCGGCGATGCGTTTGCGATTTTGCCGGAGGGCCAGCGGGCGATTTTGATTTGCACTTCTCCCCAGGGAGTCTCAACTTTTTGAAATTCGCGGGCCAGGGCGATCTTGCTTTCGACGCGCCAGTGGAGGCCGATGGTGGTGGTCTCGCGAAAGAGAATGTCGCGCAGCGCGTGGACGAGATCGGGGCGGCAGAGGACGGTAACCTGCACGCCGGTGCGGCCCTTCTTCATTTGCACGGCGACGCGATAGACATCCCATGCGCCGGATGCGAGCA
>PMWR01000281.1 GCA_003166055.1 Acidobacteriaceae bacterium | reverse complement strand
CAGGGATGACCAGCTTGAGGGCCTTGGCGGCGCCGGTCGAAGTCGGAATCATCGACAGGGCTGCGGCACGGGCGCGGCGCAGGTCCTTGTGCGGGAAGTCGAGGATGACCTGGTCGTTGGTGTAGCTGTGGATGGTGGTCATGAGGCCGCTGACGAGACCGCTGGTTTCAAGAACGACCTTGACGACGGGCGCCAGGCAGTTCGTGGTGCAGCTGGCGTTCGAGATGATGTTGTGCTTGGCGGCGTCATACTTGTCGTCGTTCACGCCCAGCACGATGGTCAAATCTTCGTTGCTGGCCGGAGCGGAGATGATGACCTTCTTAACCGTCGCGCCGAGGTGCGCCTTGGCCTTCGTGCCATCGGTAAAGTGGCCCGTGGACTCGACGACGATCTGCGCCCCGACTGAAGCCCAGTCCAGCTTGGCGGGGTCGCGCTCGGCCCACACCTTGATCTTCTTGCCGTCGACGGTAATAAAGTCGTCGCCGTGGCCGATCTCGTTCTTCAGGTTGCCAAGAATCGAGTCGTACTTGAGCAGATGCGCCAGCGTAGCCGGGCTCGTCAAGTCGTTGACGGCAACAAAGTCAATCTCGGGGTTCCCAAGCGCGGCGCGCAAAACGTTGCGGCCAATGCGGCCGAAGCCGTTGATTCCAACCTTAACTGCCATGTGTGTCTTCTCCTTAGTGATCGGTGAGGCTGTAGTGTGAACTCGTGGCATTCGGCTCTGGATAAGGCCCAGAAGGCTATTCCACCAAACCCTTGATCCTAACACTCCGGTCCGGGCGAGCACCGTTAAAACTCATCGCTTCCTCATCCCGTACCCAAAAGCGCTCACCGCTAGGATGCCTTTTCTGGTTCGGAACTGTATGTGACGCCGTGCACACTATTTGCAGCGGCGTTGGGAAGTGTGGTATTCGGGTATCTATACACAGGTTGAAGGCGGCATGAGAAGACGCTCCAGACGCACTCCCAATATCTCCGAATCCACAGGCAAAATCGGCCAGGAACTCCCATCGAATCAACTGGCTCCGCTGATTCCGTCCTATCCGGAACCGTTCCTTCCGGACGATACGCGCCCGGCACCCCAGCGCGCCAGCCACCCTCACCCGCCCGGACATTCCGCCCAAACGCCGGCCCAGCCGCCGGTTCCCAAGCCCGCGCCTGCGCCTCGCCCCGCCAAACCGCACTGGCCCGCAAAGGCGGAATGGAACGAACCCGCCGACTCCGGCCGGCTGGAGCTTGAAACCCAGCCCGAAATTCCCTCCGTTCCTCCACCCGAGCCTGAAGCCGCCGACCGCTCGTCCCAGGCGCCCCGCGGATACGTCGTTCTGGCCATCGGTCTGCCCGGCTCCGGCAAAACCACCTGGTTTCGCCGCCGAGGCGTCACTCCGCTCTCCAGCGACCTGCTGCGCAACATCCTCTTCGACGATGTCGAAGAACAGCGCTACCAGGGACTGGTCTTTTCCACCCTGCGCTCGCTCTTGCGCGCCCGACTCATCGCCCGCATGCCCTGGAACTACGTCG
Source organism: Acidobacteriaceae bacterium (assembly GCA_003166055.1). Next base: position 10,963 of record PMWR01000281.1, on the reverse strand, counting down.
ACGCCACAAACCTCTCCATCCACGAGCGCCGCCAGTGGATCAAGATGNNTTCGGCTACGAGGTGCAGGCGGTCTTCTTCGATGTGCCGCTCGAAGTCTGTCTTGAGCGCAACAGCAAGCGCGACCGCTCGGTGAGCGAGGAAGTAATGCGCAAGATGGCCGAAAAGCTCAAGCCGCCCGTGTTTGAAGAGGGGTTTGAAAAGATAACGGTCGTGCGCGTGAAAAGCGCAGGGTAAGCATCGTGCGCATGTCGCAACGCTCGATCTTGCTCTGCTTTGCCGCAGTGCTCGCGTTGCCCATGTGCGCGCTGGCCAAACAAATCTCGATCGATACAGGTGAGTGCAGCCGCGAAGTTGCGTCCGGCGAGACGGTGGTCAAGTCGGATGTGTATTCAAATAAAAAGCGGACGATGCGTGCTTATGGCGCGATTGCGTATCGACGGAGCGTCGATGATGCTAAGCCGACTCGATGCCATGTCGAATTTCGAATCTTTATATCCTTCGACGGCTCCCCTTTCAGAATAGTGAAATCGCGCATATCGGAGGCCGAACTAGGCGAAATTGCGGGCATCGACCTCGTCGGTGAATCCCCCGACGGCAGCAAGTTTGCCGCGGACACCTGGCTCGCCGAAGGCGATGGCGAGGAGCATTGGCCAATCGTCTACGATCTGACGACGGGGCAAGCTCGGGATCACTCGCTCGGGGACAAAATTCAATCCCGCATTCACGGCTGCGACCAGAACGAAGATTTCGTGGGGGTGACGAACGCTGGCGAGGCGCTGTTCGCCATTCCTCCAAGTGAATACGACAACTCATCTGGCTGCGGCGACAAAGGCCTATGGCGGTTTAGTCTGGTCACCGGCAAGGTTATGCAGATAGCAAAGAACTCTGGAGACAAATGGAAATGAGCGTCACCCTAGCCCCCACCCCCTACGTCGAGCCCTGGCTCCGCGGAACCCACGCCGACGTCCCCGCCGTCGGCCGCGCCATCCTCCACGCCTTCGACCTCGCTCTCGACGACCTGACCAAATGGACCGAAGGCCTCACCGACGCTGAAGCCCACGCGCAGCCCTTGGGACTGCCTTCTGTAGCCTTCCATCTGCGCCACATTGCCCGCTCCACCGACCGGCTGCTCAGCTATGCGGAAGGGAATCAGCTCTCCGCCGAGCAGCTAACCGCGCTCAAGGCCGAACAAACCGACGACGAATCACTAGCCGCCCTGTTAGCCGAAGTCGAAGTCTCCTTCAGCAACGCAGCGGACCGCGTCCGTGTGCTCGCCACAGCCAATTTCGACACCTTTCGCGCAGTCGGCCGCAAGCAGCTACCCACCTCCATCGGCGGTGCGCTCATCCACGTAGCCGACCACACCCAGCGCCACGTCGGCCAGGTCGTCACCACCGCCAAAGTGCTCAAAGCACTCCGGGGTTAGGAATTTACTTTCAGAAGAATTTCGCGAGCCATGGGACGTCGATAAAGAAACGCAGGCAGTTTTAGATAGACAGGCTTCCTGAAAAGGTGTACCCCGCAGGTTTTGGCAAGCCGTATACTGGAAGGCACCAACCATCCTGCCGGAAGTGCCGTTTCCATGCGTCAAAATGGGCTATCTGAGCCGCCCCCGGCTCATTGAAAATCGTATTTGTGAAGGTCACCGCCGATTGCTTGATTTCTCCAACCGTTCCCTGTGTCGATGTCGGCTGCGCGCCGTTCTCTTAGTCACTGTAGTTCTGTTTGTGAATTCGATCCATGCCACGGCATCCGATGCGCCGCGCGCACAGCGCGAAGCAGCAGTCATTCAAGCGCGTGAAGGCCACACCACGGTTGCGCTGGCTGCGCTCCAGGCGCTGCTGCAACAGTATCCAGACGATCCGCGACTGCTTGCCGATACCACCATCGTGGCCAATTGGGCAGGCAACGATTCGTTGGTGCTCGATCTCTATTCCCGTCCGCAAACGCCGAAAGACGATGGAGGCGTTGTTGAAGCCGCGGCCCGTTCAGCTCGAAATCTTCACCAATATGACCGGGCCATCGAGCTTTACCGCCTCGCCCAGACCCTGGATTCCGAGCGCTGGCAGCCCAAACTTGGTGAAGCGATGGTCTTGACTGACACGGAAGACTACTCCCCTGCGGCCCGCCTGATGCAGCCCCTGTTACGTCTTCACGGAGATGAGAAGGACGTGATCCTCGGAGAAGCCTATCTCTGCAGCCGTCAGGCTGACTTCACCTGTTCAATCGCCATGTACCAGCACTACCTGGAGAGGTTTCCGAAAGACTCCCAGGTGCGCAGCGATCTCGCGCTCGCGCTTTCTCACATTGGAAGCCATACGCAAGCAGCCGAGCTCTATGCAGGAGTTGCTTCAGCCGTGCCGAAGACGGAATTCATGCTGAACGGGGCGGCAGCAGGCGAGAAAGTAGGCTGGGGCGAAATCGATGCATCCAACCATGCCCAGCAACGGGCTGAAAGCGAGGCCGGACTGGAGCTCCTGGACAATGTGATTGCTGTTTCTGCGCCCGGCGAAGCGACCTGGAGATCGGCGCAATACGATCGCATTGTCGCGCTCTTCGATTTGCACCAATTGCGGGATGTCGTTCATGCTTTCGAAGCGCTGCAGCGCCAGGGACTCGAGGTCCCGGCGTATGCTCTCCGAAGAGTGGCAGAGGCTTATCTGACCCTGCTTCAACCGGAACGCGCTGAAGCCCTCTATCGCAAGCTGCTGCAGCAGTCTCCCACGGATGGAACAGTCTGGAGCGGCCTGGCATATGCGCAGATGGAGCGTGACCATCCCGATGAAGCCTTGAAAACGATCGATCACGCTTACAAAGACTCTCCTCCATGGTTAGCGGCTTTTGGATTAAACGAATCCATGCCCAACAAGGTGCGGCTCAAATTGGAATTGCAGGCAGCAGAGATGCGCGGTGACGTGAATTTACTCGCCGAAGAACAGAAGCGTCTTCAGGACCTGTTGGCATCGGCTCCCGGTAGCGAAAACGTGCGCTGGCAACTGGCCACGACCTATCTTGCCCGCGGATGGCCGGTGCGCGCGCTGGAAGAATCGCGCATCGCCGATGAATATGCCGAGCCCGATGAACTTCCCTCGCTGGCCAGCGCTGAGATTCACGAGGGGGCAGGCCTTCGCGATGCTGTGGACGCGATGTTGCCGGCGCTGCGCAATACGGAGTTTGATAGTCCCGCACTGAAGAGCTTTCTCACCGATCGGCGTATTGAGCGGGAATGGCAGTTTGATGCGGAATCGATCTTTGGATGGGGCAGCGGTCTCGAGGTTGGCAGCAGCGACCAGCATTCCGAGGCCCATCTGTCGACGCCCCTGCTCGATAATCGCTGGCGAATTTATGCGCACGAGCTGAGTGACAGCGGCGACTTTCAAACCGGCAGTGCGGAGCGCACGCGCGAAGGCGCCGGCGTGCATTACGACTATAGCCGCCAGGAGGCCTGGGCCGAGGTTGCTCATGATGAAGGCACCCATCGAATGGCCGGCAGCGGCGGCGCAAAGCTCAGCTTTGGCGATTTTTGGACGCTGCGCGCAGAGGCGGACACCGATAGCTTCGATGTGCCCCTCCGTGCAGTGACGGGAAATGTTCATGGACGCAGCCTCGATCTGGATCTCGGCTGGCGCGCCAGCGAGTTGCGCTCCGCCAATATCGGCTTGCAGCGTGTGCTCTTCAGCGACGGCAACCAACGCGCCGTGCTTTCCGGTGCGTGGAATGAGCGGCTATGGACCACTCCGCGCTTACAGGTGAGCATCGGCGCGGAAGAGTATGCATCCAGCAATTCGCTCAATGAAAACCGGACCTATTTCAATCCGAGTCACGACTTCTCGCTCGGGCCCCGTGGAACGCTCGATTGGCTTACCTGGCGTCGCTACGATCGCACCTTTCACCAGGAAGTCGATATCGATGCGGCTCCGTATTGGCAGCAAAACTACGGGACAGCGGGCGCTGTCGCAATTCACTATGCACAGCGCTGGAAGCTGCGTTCAGGGCTGGAGGGCCATGGTGGCGTGACCTGGAACAGCCAGCCATATGATGGCAGCGGAGAACACAGGACGGCGCTGGAGGCGGGCATTACATGGGGTAGCCAATGAAATATCTCCCGGTATTCCTGGCTTTGCTGCTTCCATGCGCCGTCGCTTCCCCCGCGGATGTTTCCGGGAACGTTGTCGTTATTTGTTACCACGACGTACGGGACGATGTCGGTGGCGCCTTAGTCCAGAATGGCCCCCTTGCCGGATCGTCCGCGATTGTCCCGCAGGGTGTTGGCGCCTCTCTTGATCCGGAGCAATACACGACCAGCACGCGCAACCTGGCCGCTCATTTTGATTGGCTGGCGTCGCATGGTTATCACGTCATCAGCCTGCAGCAGTTGATCGATGCGCGCATCGGACATGGAACGTTGCCGGGTAAAGCAGTCCTGTTGACCTTTGACGATGGACTGCGCAGCGCCTACACCAAAGTGTTCCCGCTTTTGAAGGCCTACAACTATCCGGCGGTCATGGCTGTTGTAGGCGCTTGGATCGATTTGCCTGCTGGCGGCAAAGTCGACAACGGTTCGCACCCATTTTTTCCGGATGACTTCGCCACCTGGGATCAGTTACGCGAAATGCAGAACAGCGGTCTGGTCGAAATTGCTTCCCACACCTATGATCAGCACCGCGGTATTCTTGCCAATCCGCAAGGAAACCTGATCCCGGCGATCGCAGTACATGCATATAATCCGTCAACGCACACCTATGAGACGGATGATGAATATGCGGAACGCGTGCGCGCCGACTTGACCCATAGCCGCGATGAAATCCGCGCTGAACTTGGCCGTGCGCCACGCGCTGTGATGTGGCCTTACGGCGAGTACACAAAAGTCAGCGATTCCATCGCCGCATCTCTGGGCATGCCCGTGACTTTTACCCTGGGTGAGAACTCGGATGCCATCGCGGCTGGCATCGAGGCCATTTCGCGCATCGTGATGACTTCCAACGCCTCTGTCGGAGATCTTGCATCGGAACTCCGAAACCCCGACACAAAGAGCGCCATTCGCGCGGTTCAGGTTGACCTTGACTACGTTTACGACCCGGACCCTGCGCAGCAGGAGCGCAATCTTGGCCTCTTGCTCGATCGCATCAAGGCCTTGGGGCCTACCCAGGTATGGCTGCAGGCATTTGCCGACCCCGGCGGCGACGATTCCGCCGCGGCGGTGTATTTCCCCAATCATCTCTTGCCCATGAGAGCCGATCTGCTTTCGCGTGTGGCCTGGCAACTGCGCACGCGCTGTGGTGTCGACGTGTATGCGTGGATGCCCGTACTTGCCTGGCGCCTGCCGGATGCTGAGCAACGGGCACGTTTGGAGATTCATCCTCGGCCTGGAATCAAGCCGGAGAAACCGGTACGGCTCAATCCGTTTCTTCCCGAAACGCGCGCGATGATTGGCAGCCTGTATGAGGACATGGCGCGATCCGCACCCATCAACGGCATCCTCTTTCATGACGACGCCGTCTTGCGGGATACCGATGATCTGGGCGCTCAGGCCCCTCCCCCGGGCCCGCTGCGCACACAAGCATTGATTGTGCTAACCAACGAGCTGAAACAGCGTGTGCAACAATGGCGTCCGGAGATCAAGACCGCGCGAAACCTGTTTGCCGAACCGGTGCTCAACCCGACAAGCGAACGTTGGTTTGCGCAATCGCTGCCTGCCTTCTTGTCCGCTTACGATGAAGTCGCATTGATGGCCATGCCGCAGATGGAGCAAGCAAAAAATCCGCATCGGTGGTTGCTTAAGCTGGCTGCAAGAGTGGCTGCTTCCAACGGGCTTGATCGCACCGTATTCGAACTGCAAACTGTAAACTGGAACGCTCCCGAGCGGCCGATACCGACTGAAGAAATCGCGCGCCAAATGCATCTTCTTGAGGGCGCCGGCGTGCGCAACCTGGCATACTACCCTGACGATTTTCTAAAAGATCATCCAACCTTGAAAGTCTTGCGGCTGGATTTCTCCACGTCCGAATATTTGCCGCTGCGCGTAGAAGGAGCAAGGTGACTTATGGTTGCCAGGATGCTTCTTGCTTTTGCCTTCTACTATCCGCTCACCATGGCATGGTTCTGGATCTTCGGCGCCGTCAATTATTATCTTCGGCGCGAGCGCAATGCGCCCCTTCGAACCGATCCGCCGAAACTGGAGCACTGGCCCAAGGCCACATTGGTTGTGCCATGCCACAACGAAGAGGAAAACGTACGCGATACTTTGGAATACCTTGCGGCACAGGACTATCCCGACTTCGAGATCATCGCAGTCAACGATGGCAGCCGCGACAATACTGGCCGCATCCTTGACGAATTGACAAACGTTTATCCCCAGTTGCGCGTGATTCACTTTCCTGAAAATCAAGGCAAGGCCATGGGACAGCGCATGGCCGCCTTGGCGGCAAACAGCGAATTCCTGATCTGCATCGACGGCGATGCGCTGCTTGATCGTTACGCAACTCGCTGGCTCATGTCGCACTTCCTCAGCGGGCCGCGCGTCGGCGCCGTTACCGGAAATCCGCGCATCCGCAACCGCTCCAGCTTGCTTGGGCGCTTGCAGGTAGGCGAATTCTCTTCCATCATCGGTCTCATCAAACGCGCACAACGCATCTATGGGCGCGTCTTTACCGTGTCCGGAGTGATTGTCGGTTTCCGTCGTTCCGCTTTGCATCACGTGGCCTACTGGAACACGGATATGGTGACGGAAGACATTGATGTCAGTTGGCGCCTGCAAATGGACAATTGGGAAATTCGCTATGAGCCCAATGCCTTGTGCTGGATACTCATGCCCGAGACGATCAGAGGATTGTGGAAGCAGCGCCTGCGCTGGGCACAGGGCGGCGTAGAAGTCACACAGCGGTATTTGAACAATTTACTGAGCTGGCGCACCAGGACCATGTGGCCCGTCCTCATCGAGTATTTGCTGAGCGTGATCTGGTCCTACGTCATGCTTGCGATTCTTATCCTTGGTCTGCTCGGCACTTTCGTTTACCTACCTCCCTGGATGCGCATACCAGGGCCGCTCCCCACCTGGTGCGGCGCGATTCTCGGGACGACTTGCATCTTCCAGTTTCTCGTTAGCGTGATTATCGATCGCCGTTATGAAGATGGAGTTGGCAGGCAATTCTTCTGGATTATCTGGTACCCAGTCGCATACTGGATCATCGGCATGCTGACAACCGTGGTCGCTGTGCCCAAGGCACTCTTGAAACGGCGTGGTACGCGGGCGGTGTGGGAAAGTCCAGACCGGGGGATACGCTGATGCGCGCTGAGAGGCCTATCATTTCGCATCCAGAGAGGCAGGTGTGGACCCAGCAACTTACGTCAATCACGCTTACTCTCGGTGCGTGGGCCATGTGGGGTTATTTATGGCTGCCGGCCCTGGCCGTCATTCTGTGGATCTTTGGCATACATCTCGATTCCATTTATAAGGTGCGCGTGCCCGACCAATCCACTTTGCTGTTGATGATCCTGATTGTGCTGGCGTGCGACGCGATTGTACGAAACTGGGCCGGTTACAACCGCAGACGCTTTGCCGGGAAATCAAGACGGCTCGGCTCAAACGCCATTCCTCATCCGGATGTCGGAAAGGCATTTGGCGTGAACGATGCCGCCACCTTGTCCTTACTATTGCAGGAGCGGCGTCTCTCTATGTACTTCGATGATGCCGGAACTCTGATTCGTGTTGTTGCCGAAGGAGCCGATAAAAAGGAAGATGCAGCGGCTGAATAAATCCTGCCCCGGCAATGGCCTTCCATCCGACGTTCCAACGTCATTCTCGACTCAAATATCGATGAGTTGTGTGTTTTCAGCGTTGTCCTGAATGTGCCCCATCTTCTCGTGCTTGGTCTTCAAGTAGCCGGCAAACGTGTCCTGCGTCGCAACCTCGGCCGAAACCCGCTCTACGACCGCAATCCCCGCCGACTCAAGCGCCGCCACCTTTTCCGGATTGTTGGTCATCAGCTTCACTGCGGACACGCCGAGCAACTTCAACACCTCGGCAGGCAGCTCGTACGCTCGGCAGTCGGCGGCAAATCCCAACTCCACGTTGGCTTCCACAGTATCCATCCCCTGGTCCTGCAACTCGTAGGCTTTTAATTTGGCCATGAGCCCGATCCCGCGGCCCTCCTGCTGCTCGTAAAGCAGTATCCCGGCCCCTGCCTCGCCAATCCTGCCCAACGCCAGCTCGAGCTGCAAACGGCAGTCGCAGCGCAGCGACCCAAAAACATCTCCGGTCAGGCATTGCGAGTGGATCCTCACCAGCGGCGTCGTCGTGTGAATGTCGCCCATCACCAGCGCGACCAGACCCTCCACGCGTCCGCCTTCCCGCGCGCTCTGCTCGCAGCAGGGCCGTACCGCCGGAAGCAGGCCCTCAAAGCCCAGGATGCGGAACGCCCCCCATCGCGTGGGAAAATCCGCCTCGGCGATTTTGCTTACCTTCAAAAATCCCATAACCCCATTCTACAGAGGTCGTGCCCAGAGATCAGGGGTCAGAGATCAGGGAATAGGGAATAGGGAATAGAACCCCACGCCTACTAGCCGCCTGAAGCTGAGAGCTGACCACTAACCACTAGCCACTAACCACTGACAACTTACAACTGACAACTGTCTTCTGCTGTACGCTGGATACGTGACCGTCAACCTCATATGGATCACGCTGCTGGTCAAAATGGGCGTGATCGCCTCGGTAGCCAGCGTGCTCGCGCGCGTCACCACCTTCCGCCGGCTCTTCTTTGCCGAACATCGCACCTCCAACCAGACCCTCGCCCTGCTCGCGTTCATCGTCGTGCCGCTCACGCTAGGCGTCTGGATTCGCACTGCCGTCCCCAACTTCCTGGCCGCCGACATTTCCTTTGAAACGGTAATTCTCCTCGGCCTGCTGATTGGCCCCGGCTGGGCCATGCTGGGCGGCGCTGTCCTGTCGCTGCCCGCCGTCCACCATCACGAATACCTGGCGCTCCCCTTCAACCTGGCTCTGGGCCTGGTAGCCGGCATGCTCGGCCGCTTCGCCGGCAAAGAAGAGATCTGGTCCTTCACGCCGTTCATTGACCTCAGCCTTTACCGTTGGGTTCGCCGCATCCTGCGTCAGCCGCGCATCGATCCCCAGTTCCTGATGCTGTTTATCATCGTCGCCCTCGAGGCGTGCCGTTGCTGGCTGGCGCAGTCCTATGCGCATCCGCCGCGGCTGTTTGCGCTGCTCGCCGGTCCATGGTGGCTGCAGTTGCTGGTATGGCTCTGCGCGCCCATCGTCGTTGGCATCGCGCTTAAGGTTTGGAATACCCTGCGCATAGAACTCAAGCTCGAAGAACAAAAGCGCCTGCTGCTCGAAGCCCGCCTCGACGCCTTGCAGCGCCAGATCAACCCTCACTTCCTCTTCAACACGCTCAACTCTATCGCCTCGCTGGTTCGCATGAAGCCCGAACTGGCGCGCGAGATGACCGTCAAGCTCGCCAACATTCTCCGTGCCCTGCTCAAAGACCACGACACCTACGTTCCCTTGAGCGAGGAACTCAGCTTTACCGACGACTACCTCGACATCGAAGTCGTGCGTTTCGGCGTCGAAAAGCTGCGTGTCGAAAAGGACATCGATCCGCGCACGCTGGGCGTTCTGGTGCCCAGTATTCTTCTACAACCGCTGATTGAAAACAGCATCAAGCACGGTCTTGAACCGCGCCTCAACGGCGGCACCGTAACACTCCGCAGCCGCCTCGACGGCGATCGCGTGCTCATTGAAGTGGCCGACGACGGCGTCGGCATGGGCAACCGCCCCGTCTCCGCGCTGCGCCGCACAGGAGCCGGCATCGGCATGAAAAATGTGCAGGAGCGCCTTGAAGTCCTCTACGGCAACCAGGCGAGCTTTACCGTCGTTAGCAATCCAGGCCGCGGCACCAAGGTGTCAATCGAGATCCCGGCGAATTTACCGGAATAATCTTAGGCCCTTCGGCTTCTTCTGCGGAATGCCGCTCAGCATGGCCGCGCGATGGGCACGCCAATGCTCATATTCTTCCTTGACCGTGACTCCCGGCTTGCGAAATTCGCGTTCCTTCTGGTGCATGTACAAGAGGAAGGCCTCGTTCTCATCGGATTCGGCGGCGGAATAGACACCCGCGGAAATGGAGCCGCCAACAGTTGGTTCCTCTGCGACGGGAGCCGGTTGGGCAGGCTGTTCGAAGAGCGGCGCGGTTGCAACTTCCGGCGCGGCAGGCATCGCAACCGCTGGCGTGAAGGGAACTGCAACCTGCTCGGCCATCGGCTCAAAGCCGTCGGACAGCGCCGTCGCCGAGGAAGATTTCGTTCTCGGCTTGCGAAACAGCAGCCGCTCCTCTTTGTAAGCCAGAACAAAGGTCGCGCCGAGCACCAACACGAGGCCCCAGTTGAACTGCTTGCCTGGATGAGCTGCCGTACCAAAATGTACTGGCATCAGGAATAGCCCGACACGCGCAATCGCCACCACCGCGACCAGAAAGCCCGCGTGCACCAACAGGATTCTCGACCAGGGTCGTGAAGGTGGAAAGACCCTGGCTTTCCTGTTAGCCAGAGCTTGGCCCAGGACCTCGACCGTGTAAGCGACGCAAAACCCCACATCCAGGTTCCCGGGTAGACCACGCAGGGCAACGGCCGTCAAAATGCCGGCAACAATCGCAAAAATGTCGATAATTCTGTCAAATAGGAAAAACATTCGCCCTCCCTTGCCGAGAAGAACAATGCGCGTCGATCCACTCAGGCTTAGCGTCTACCCCATTCCCCGCTAAGCCTGACGAGATAAGTCTTGATCGGGTCCGACGATCAAAGTTTCAACCCGCAGTGCCCGAAATGCAAGCTCAATTCAGACAAAAGCAGGAGTAAGTCCATAAATACTGAATGCCTTGGCTCTTCGCCCGCGATGGAATCCAAACCGCGCATCGTCTCCAGGGCCGCGAAGGCAGTCCGGCTCCCTAG
>PMWR01000602.1 GCA_003166055.1 Acidobacteriaceae bacterium | reverse complement strand
ATGAAGTACGACATGGCCGGCGGCGCGACGATGATCGGCGCAATGCGCGCCATCGCGCTGCTCAAGCCTCGCGTGCGCGTGATCGCCGTCATTTGCGCCGCGGAAAACATGCCCTCCGGCACCGCGCAAAAACCCGGCGACGTGCAAACCGCGATGCCTTTTTCCGCCGATCAGCCGGGAAAAACCATCGAAATCATTAACACCGACGCCGAAGGCCGGCTTGTGTTGGCCGATGGGCTGACCTACGCGCGTCAACTGGGCGCAACCCACCTGATCGACGCCGCTACCCTCACCGGCGCCTGCGTAGTCGCCCTCGGCTACATCAACGCCGGCGCTTTCTCCAACGACGAAGAGATTTGGGCAAAGTTCAACGCCGCCCTCTCCACCTCCGGCGAAATGTTCTGGCGCTTGCCGCTGGGCGAGGAGTACGCCGAGCAGATCAAGAGCGACATCGGGGACATCAAGAACACCGGCGGGCGGCATGGCGGAGCGATTACAGCGGCGGAGTTCCTTAAGGTGTTTGCGGAAGATACGCCGTGGATTCACCTGGACATCGCCGGCCTGGCGTGGATTGAGGACTCAAAGCCGTACATCGCCAAAGGACCGAGCGGCGCTGCGGTGCGGTCGATCCTTGAGTGGGTGCGGAGCTACTGAAGGACAGCTTTCAGCTATCAGCTTTTGACGGACCGCCGCGAGGCTTTCTACAACCGCAAAGTTACACGCCGGTGATGTTGCCATCGGCGTCTACGTCGACGGAAAGTGCGCGCGGGGCTTTTGGCAGGCCGGGCATCAGCATCATGTTGCCGGCCACGGCGACCAGGAAGCCCGCGCCGGCGGAGAGCTGGATGTCGGTCACGTTGAGCGTCCAGCCGGTCGGTGCGCCCATGCGCTTGGGATCGTCGGTGAGCGAGTATTGCGTCTTGGCGATGCAGACCGGCAGGCGGGCAAAGCCCCATTCAGCATAGAGTTTTAGTTTCGCTTGAGCCTGATCGCTGAGCACCACATCGCTGGCTCCATAGACCTGTGTGGCAACCTTGCGGATTTTCTCTTCGGTTGAATCGTCAAGTGCATAGGCCGGCTGAATATTGGGTGCTGGATTGGCGTCAATGGCGGCGACAACTCTTGTCGCGAGATCGACAGCGCCAAGACCGCCTTTGGTGAATGCTTCGACGACAGCGGAGTCAATTCCCTGCTGGGCGCATTCGGCTCCGATGGCGCTCAGTTCGTCTTCAGTATCCGCGGGAAAGCAATTGATCGCGACGACGACCGGAACTCCAAAGCCGCGCAGAGTCTTGATGTGGTGCGCGAGATTTGCGAAACCGGAATCAAGCGAGCCTTCGCCTTGCGCGCGCAGGCTCTGCACGGTGGTGACGAGAACAGCAACGGCGGGCTCGATGCCGGAAGAGCGCATGGCGATGTCGAAGTACTTTTCCGCACCCAGGTCAGCGGCGAATCCGGCTTCATTGACCACGTAATCGGCGACACGAATTCCGATCTGCTGCGAGAGAACGGAGCTGGTGCCATGGGCGATGTTGGCGAATGGGCCGGTATGGACCAGCGCGGGCGTTCCTTCCGTGGTCTGGACGAGATTGGGAAGAAGGGCTTCGCTGAGCAGGGCCATCATTGCGCCGGTTGCGCCCAGATCGGCCGCGGTTACTGGGCGTCCCGCTCGGTTGACGCCGACCACGATCGAGTCGAGACGACGGCGCAGATCGGCGCGGCTATTGGCCAATCCGAGGATGGCCATGATCTCAGAGGCGGCGGTGATGACGAAGCCGGTTTCGCGGTGGGCGCCGTCTTTTTTCGAGTCGAGGGCGACGGCGATGCGGCGGAGGGCGCGGTCGTTCATGTCGAGGGCGCGCGGCCACGCTACCTGGGCTGGATCGAGATCGAGAGGATTGCCGTGGAAGAGGTGCGAATCGACCATGGCGGCCAGCAGGTTGTGCGCGGCGGTGATGGCATGGAAGTCGCCGTGAAAGTGGAGATTGATTTTCTGGCTGGGCTCAACCTGCGAGAGGCCGCCGCCGGCCGCGCCGCCCTTGAGGCCGAAGACGGGGCCGAGCGAGGGCTCGCGCGAGGTGACGATTGCCGTGCGGCCAATGCGTTCAAGACCCTGCGCCAGGCCGATGGAGGTAACGGTCTTGCCTTCACCGGAGACGGTGGGGGTGGTGGCTGTGACCAGTATGAACTTGCCACGAATAGGGAAGGCCGGATCGGTGAGCAGATTGAGCGAGAGCTTGGCGCCGTACGGGCCGATGGTTTCATAATGTACCGGCGAGAGCGCCAGCTTGCTTGCGATTTCCTGAATGGGCAGCATGAAAGACTCCGTTGAACGCAGTGAACTATACACCCCGTTGGATGGGGGCTGGATGTGACGGATGCACCTGTTGTTTGTGGAGCATAGGCGGCCCTTACATGGCCTCGGGGCTCTCGATGCCGAGCCAGCTCAGGACGACAATTAGCTCACGGAGTGCCACCGCGGCCGTGGCCAGTAAGAAGGTCTTGCGCGCGGGGTCTTCTTCGGTGAGGATGTGGTGTTTGTGGTAGAAGTTGTTGAACTCCTGGGCTAGCTGGAAGGCGTGTTTGGCCAGGTACGCGGGCTCGGAGGTCGCGATGCACTGCTCGAGCACCAGCGAGCGGCGGCCGGCGCGAAGCCAGAGGGACCAGATGTCGGTCGCGGCTTCGCCCTCGAGGTAAATGGCTGGGTTGATGGCGGCGAAGCCGGACAGGATGGCTTCGGGCGTGACTCCCGCCTTGCGGAAGATGTTGCGCGCGCGAACCACGGCGTATTGAATGTAGGGACCGGTCTCGCCTTCAAAGCTGAGTGCGTCTTTGAAATCGAAAGCGATGACGGAGTTCCGCGTGAACTTCAGCATGAAGTAGCGCAGCGCGCCGATGGCGATTTGTTTGGCGATCTTCTGACGTTCTGCCTCATCGCGACCGGTCTGGCGCGCGTCCACCTCGGCGCGGGTGGCGGCGATGAGTTTGTCGATTAAATCATCTGCTTTAACGCCGAAGCCCTTGCGGCCGCTTACTTCGATGTAGGGACGAGCGAGGTCTTCCGCGGAAACGTCGTAACCGAGATCGACGGCGCAGCGCGGGGTGAGCGCCACCATCTCATAACT
>PMWR01000406.1 GCA_003166055.1 Acidobacteriaceae bacterium | reverse complement strand
GCGAATCGGAGAACGCTTGAAGAAGAGACAATTGATCCTGGGGTTGGTGGTGCTGCTGGCGCTTGTCGGCCTGCTCTTTTGGGGACATGACAGGATTCATTTTGACTTCGGTGTCTTCCGCTCCCAGCTCGCACGCGCCGACTGGCGCAAGATCGCCTTCGGCGTCGGCTGCATCTACCTGGCCTATGTCTTCCGCGCGGTGCGCTGGGCGCTGCTGGTGAAGCACAACAAGAAAGTTCCTATCCTCTCGCTGCTCGGCACGCAGGTCATCGGCTTTACGGCAGTAGCGCTGATTGGCCGCGTGGCCGACTTGGTGCGGCCCTACCTGGTCTCGAAAAGAACCGGCCTGCCGATCAGTTCGCAGATCGCCGTTTATATTGTGGAACGCCTCTTCGACGCGGGCTCGATGGCGCTGATTTTTTCGGTCCTGATTCTGCTCTCTCCCGCCGGCTCTCTGCCACATCCTGAGATCGTGCGAAAGGCCGGTTACTGGGGTCTTGCGCTCACCCTGTGCGGAGCGGCGTTTCTTGTCCTCGTGCGCCTCGCCGGCGGCATCGTCGCCGGCTTCTGCGAACGTGCCTTTGGAGTTTTCTCATCAAAGCTCGGCCACGCAATCGGCCATAAGATTCGTACGTTCCGCACCGGCTTGGACACCATTCGCTCCATCTCCGAATTCGGAATCGTTGCGGGCCTGTCGCTGGGCATGTGGCTGCTGATTTCGCTTGCCTATCTTGAAACCATGCGGGCCTTCGTCGCCAGCCCCGAACTGGGCTCCATGACTCTGGGCAAAAGCATGCTTATGCTGGCCACCAGCGGAGTCGCCAGCGTCTTTCAACTACCCGTCATCGGCTGGTTTACTCAGATCGGCCTTGTCGCTGCGGCTATGGCGAGCCTCTACAACGCGTCACCCGAGGCCTCGACAGCCTGCGCCGCAACGCTCCTTCTGGTCACCTTCCTCAGCATCACTCCAGTGGGCCTCATCTGGGCCCGATTCGAACACGTCAGCCTGCGCAAGATCACCGTCGAGAGCGAACACGCCGGCGAAGAACTGGCCGGCGACCAGCCTGCGGACCAGGAGGCATGATGAAGAAATTTCCGTTCGCTTACTCGATCCATCCAGGCGACATACTCAAGACTGAGTTCATGGAGCCGCTCGGCCTCTCCAGCTACAGGCTGGCAAAATATCTGCATGTCTCCGCGCCGCAAGTGAACGATCTGGTGCGGGGCAACCGGTCGATCACCGCGGATCCCGCCATGCGCCTCGGCAAATACTTTGGCACCTCCCCGCAACTGTGGTTGGGGCTGCAAATGGATCACGATCTTTGGGTTGCCGCGAAGAGTAAGTCCCTCGCCAAAGTCAAGCCGAGGGAGCAGGCGGCATAGCCTCTTTCTCCGCCCTGAGCACAGCGTTGCTAAACAGAATCCTATCCGGCCCCACCGCACCGCCGGTCATCAGCATGCTCATCGCCTGCTCCATATTCAGATCGGTTTCCGTCACCCGCTCAATCGGAAGAATCTGCAGGAACGCCGAAGTCGGATTGATCGCATTCGGCAACAGCACCGCGGCCAGCAACGCGCCACTCCCCTCATCCGTCATCGTCCGCGTCAGAAACCCGATGCTCTTCTGACCCTGAATCGGAAAGTCGACCAGCACCACGCGCTGGCTGGTCTCCTTCTTGGCCATCATGGTGTCGATCAGTTGGCGTACCGAGCTGTAGACCTTCGCAACAAACGGCAACCTCTCCAGCAGCGATTCAAACAGCCCGAATGCCTGCCGCCCAATCACCAGCGAGGTCAGCCGGCCTACCACGTAGAGCACAAACAGCGTGAGCACCACGGCCATCAGCCACTGCATCCACGGATCGCTCAGCCACGCCGCCGGAAAAAACGCGGCAAACAACTGAATCACCGGCAACCCCGCCCTGGCCAGCTCGCCCAGCAGAAAACTGAAGATCAGGTAGGTCACAAACAGCGGCCCGATGGTAATGATCCCGGCCAGAATGTTGCGTTGAAGGCTGCGTAACGCGCGAGCAAGAACTGGATTCACAGGTTTCTCCTGAAGATAACTCTAGGACAATTGAGGATACCGGAACTCCCCCACACGATTTCTTCAGCGCCCGCCCCGACGAAAACACGCGTGAAATCCGAGAATCCCATATAATGCGTTCATCCCCTATAGTGAAGGTAGAAGGACGCCCATGAACGATTTCAAGGGTTTCGATTGGAATGATCCGGGCCTCCGCGCGCCGAGCCCCGAGGAACGGCAGTCCCGCGCCGCCCTGTCGCCACAACCTTCCGAATCGGCGCAACCGGCCAGGCCGGCTCTGGCGGTCGAGTCGCCGCTCCCTGCCAAACCGCCGCTCCCTGCCGGATCGGCACTCCCCGTTGGACCTGCCCTGCCCGCCGGACCGGGAAGCGCCAACCCGCCCAGGACGGTCGAGGGCGATTCGCTGCGTCTCGCGCCTCCTCAACAAACTCTATCCCCTTCATCAGCTTCCAGGGGCCTTTCGCCCTCCACCTTCCAGCGCGCAGTCAGTGTCTTCCGCGCCGCCCTGCCCCTGGTTCAGCGCGTCTTACCCCTGCTCGACGGAAACGTCGGCACTGCCGTCTCCAACCTGATGGCGCCGCGCCCGCAAACCACCCCACCCCCGCCGCCGGTCAACCTCGCGCCCATTGAGAGCGGCCTGGCCAAGCTCCAGTTGCAGCATCGCGAGTTGCGCGACCAGGTTGCCGAGCAGAACACATCTCTGAAAAAGGTCGAGGACCAACTCCAGCATGTGCGCGAAGCCACCGATCGCAACACCCTGGAACAGCAGGAGTTGCTCCAGGATCTGAAAACCGTTGGCGTCAAGGTAAACATCTTCGCCTATATAGCCCTCGCTCTTCTGGGCCTGTCGGTGGTTCTGAATATCGTCCTCTACGTCCAGCTCCGGCACATTCTGCGCTAGGCCGCCCAAGTCCGGCGCGCCGGAAAACGACACCCGGCAGGCTCAAAATCCCCGCTCCCCGCCTGAAACCATCGACACCACCTCTTCGTCTCCCCTACCCCCTACCCCCCCTACTGCCCTACTCCCTAATCCCTTAGTCCCTTAGTCCCTTAGTCCCTAGTCCCTTAGTCCCTAGTCCCTTAGTCCCTAGTCCCCTAGTCCCTTAGTCCCTTAGTCCCTAGCCCCACCGTCCCCAAAAAGGGCATTCTTTCGCAATTTGGAACTCGTTTTCATGTCGTCAATCGATTTATTCCTTATATAAATACAAACTTGAGCAGTCTTGCTCCTTTCGTGAACTTCGTGATGCGCGATATTGCCAGTCGTCTTTTCAGAGGGCTAGTATTCGGAGTGGTTCAAACAACAATACAACGCACTATGGTCAGGCCTCGCGCAAACAATGCAGTTGTTCCCAAGTTCAATGAGCTCCACCAACCAGCGGCGCCTACCGGCGCACGCAGACGGAGTATATCGTCATGGCATGGTACGCCTACTGCATCGGTGAAAAACAAGCATTCCCTGAATTGGCTCGTCATCGCAAGCCGGTTCCGATGGAATCCGTCCTCGGAGTAAGCGGCAATCAGGTCTTCCTTTATCCCGCCAGCGACCTCGCCGTCATCGTCAGCGAACACAACCCGGCCGAGACCCTCAACCAGAAATCCGGCGTCGATCACGCCCGGGTCATCGGCGACTGTTTCCAGCATTCCACCGTGCTGCCCTTCCGCTTCGGAACCGTCTTCAACGACGACGAGAGCCTGCGCAAGTCCATCCGCTCCAACCAGCGCCAGTTCCTCGGCAACATCGATAAGCTCCGCGGCAAGACCGAGATGCACCTCAAAATCTTTGTTGACGACTGCTGCGGCAAGGAGTTCGAGAAGCAAATCCCCGCCGAAGGTGTTGGCCGCCAATATCTGACCAACCTGCGCGAGAACGCGACCCGGACACGGGAGCGCCAGACGCGTGCACGCGCCGTCAGTTTCCAGATGCATCGCCTGTTCATGCCTCTCGACGAAGAGGTAAGCTGCCGCCTCACAGATAGCGGCAGGATGGTGCTGGATATCGCCCACCTGATCGACCGCAAATTTGTCGAGCGCTACCAGAACAAATTCGCGACCACCAGCGCCATGATGCGCGAGTGCCAGATGCAGATCTCCGGCCCCTGGCCCCCTTACCACTTCGTCCACCGCCTCACCCGCAGCGCCCATGCGCAAGCGGCGCCCGCGGTTCCGGTCCCGGCAGCCGCATCCATCGCCACGCCGGTCCTGATTCCGGAACCCGTTCCAGCCATGGCATAAAGCCTTCGCACCGCGTCAGCGGAACGAAACGCCCCGGTCATCGCCGGGGCGTTTTGCTGCGATCAAACGGATTTTCGCCAACCCCGCCGGGTGCCCATCGGACGTTTTTGTTTTTGT
>PMWR01000430.1 GCA_003166055.1 Acidobacteriaceae bacterium | reverse complement strand
CTGGCGGACTGGATGCAAGCCTGTGCAAGGTCTCCCGCATAGATGAACTGGTAGCGATTTGCGCCGGAGCCAACCACCCACACGGTCTTGTTTTCGCGAATAAATTCAAACAGGATGGCCAGCAACCCCAGGCGTCCGCTGTCGATGATCGTAGGGCAGCGCAGAATGACAACATCCAGATCGCCTTCAAACTGCCCGAGTAGTTTCTCGCCGGCAAGCTTGGACTCCCCGTAGACTTCGGCAGGCGCGGGCGGATCGTCTTCTCGCACCGGGCGGCCCATATTGCTGGCCCACAGGCAATTGCTTGAAGTAAACACCAGCTTCCGCACCCCGGCCGCACGCGCGCACCGGGCAATTACACCGGTTCCATCAACATTGCTGGTCCATAGCAGTTCGCGGTCCATGCGGCCGTGAGCCAGCATGGCGGCAAGATGAAACACTGCTGTGAATTGGTGCGCGGCAAAGATCGCTCGCATGGCCCCTTCATCGCGAATGTCCCCCTGCACGCTGGTAAGCGCGGAGTGCCGCGCGGAGTCCGGCACCAGGTCTACGCTGACAACTTCGGCGCCTCCGGCCAGAAGTTCGTTCTTGAGGATGCCGCCAAAGAAACCCGCCCCCCCGGTTACCAGAAACTTCGCCATCGCCTGTCCCGTTTCAGCTCTTGCGTCGAATCCGTTCTGCGCCCGGAAGGCGGACCCGCGCTCTCTCCATCATCCTATCACTGCGCAATCAAACTCAATCGGATCATCGAGTTAAAGGGTGTTCATCGGAACTTGAACCATTCACTGCTCAGTTGAAGGCAAATCTTCCAAACGAACCGCGGGTTGTTCCGCAGGTAGCGCTTCCAGAGCCGCTTGCGATCTTGCGCAACGCGATGAAGCCATTGCATTCCGATCTTCTTGACCCACGCAGGTGCATCCTTGATCCGGCCCGTGTGAACATCGAACGCCGCACCTACACCAACCATCACTTTGACATTCAATTCATCCAGATATTCGGCCATGAACCGTTCCTGCTTAGGTGTGCTCAGCCCGATCCACATCACGTCTGGACGTGTCCGCTCCACAACCGTCCGAAGGTCATCCAGCTCAGACGAATTGAGCGGCCGAAACGGCGGAGTGTATGTCCCTGCAATCTGCAGACCCGGGATCATGCGAACCAGAGAACTCTTCAGAGCTTCAGCCACCCCTTCACCTCCGCCGTAGAGGAAGTGACGATATCCTCGTACCACCGAATGCCTGCAGAAGTCGCGCATGAAATCTGGTCCGTACACGCGCTCCATCGTGAATCCCTGGTGACGCCCCACCCAGACTGTAGGCATGCCGTCCGGAACCGTGAGGAACGAGTCGTTGAGAATTCTCATGAATGCATCGTCGTCCTGTGCCACCATGACCCCGTGAACACCTGTGACGCAAATGTACCCCTTACCAGCTTGCTGTATAAGTTCATCGGTCTCGCTGATTGCCTCTGCCATTGTAATGGCGCTCACACCGACTCCAAGCAGATTAGCCCGTGGCTTAAGCGAATGTTGGCTTGGGGTTCGAACTTGCACCTGACTCAGAAGTCTCCTCTAACTTTATTCTTCAAGATTCGCAGCGCGGATCCGATGGGCGGTTCTCATTTTCGAGAGTTCCGATTCCAGCATCGCTGCATTCTGCTTTAAATCGAACCGCATCTGAGAAGCGCTTCCGAGACTATCTAAATGACCCTTCAGACTTCCGCCATCGCAGTTTACTAAAACTGCATCGGCGGCAAATCCATGGATAAAACCCTAGCCAGCTCAGGATCGTCTTCTGCAGAAATCCCTTCCTGCTTATCCGCTTCCAATCCTCGTCACCGCATCGGCATGTTCCCATTCCATCCCTTTTACAGGGCACATACCAACCCATGCAAGAGAATTCGGGCAGAGACAGCCCCTTGAGAAGCGGGTCTGCCTTAATTGGTAACCTCAGTTAAGGCTGGAATGGGATATTCTGAGCCTGCTTGGCCCCTGCGAGGGTCGAAGTGTGAGCCGCTGAGATCTGACGGGACTGAGCTGGGGATTTGGACGGCTCTCGTCAAGGTCAAATCGATATTCGGGAACTCCACCGCATCAAGGTAACCAAAAATGCTTGGCCTTCGCGCGATGAAGTCGATTCCACTTGCCATTCGACGCAGTTCCCTCGCGCGAAATGCCCTCTGGATTTCAGCCGGGCAGATTGTCTCCCTGTTTGTCCAGGCGTTGTATTTCATCCTGTTGGCCCGGCTGCTCGGCAGCAAAGAGTATGGAGTGCTCGCGGGAGCGGTAGCATTTGTTTCGCTCTTCAGCCAATACTCGGCCGCGGGCTCAGGATCGGTGTTCTTAAGATATGTGGCTATCGACCACCAACAAGCAGCGGTGTATTGCGGCAATATCCTGCTATCGCTTGCTGCATTTGGATCCGCTCTTGTCGTCGCGCTCGCCATTTCCGCTCATTACGTTTTGAGTTCAACGAGTATAACAATCGTTTTGATCGTTGCCGTTTCCGATTGCTTCTTCCGCCAGATTACGACCATGACAGCTCAAATCTTCCAGGCCTTTGAGCGGATGAAGGTTACTGCTTTCATTACATCTTTGACCAACGTAGGCCGCCTGGTCGCTGTCTGCGCGCTCCTGCTCGTTTACCATCGGGGAACGGCGACTCAATGGGCCTGGGCATCGGCGGCAGTTTCTGCTCTCGCTGCGTTCGCATGTGTAGTTCTTGTTCATCGTCAGATTCGCGAAATTCGCTTTTCCTTTCCCCTCCTCAAAAAGCGCGCTGTTGAAGGATTCGGCTTCTCCTTCGCAGCCTCGACGAACTCCATCTATAACGATGTCGACAAAACCATGCTGAGTCATTACGGCATGAATGTCGCGAACGGTATCTATTCCACCGCATACCGCATCGTCGATATTGCGACAATGCCAATCTGGTCGACTTACATCTCTGCTTTGCCGCGCATGTTCCGGGAAGGGAAAGTTCATGTCGACCAGAACGCGAGGACCGCAAGAAAGCTGCTCAGCTCAGGGATCGTAACTGGCCTCGCTGCCGCTGTTCTTTGTTATCTCTGCGCTCCGGTAATGCCGCTCCTCGCAGGGAAGAGCTTTACTGGCAGTATCTCCGCGATTCGATGGCTTTGCCTTCTTCCGGTCTTTCGAGCTTTCGCGCTCAGCGCCGGGGCGGGTCTGACGACATCGGGAAATCAGACCATGCGGACCATTGTTCAGGTCATCGCCGCGGCCTTTAATTTTGCAATCAACCTCTACCTCATTCCGCGCTATTCGTGGCTAGGCGCGGCATGGGCGAGTCTCATGACGGACGCTCTCATGGGAATTGGAAACTGGGTGATGTACCTTCTGGTTTGCAGACGTGCGACGCCTGCCGGCCCTTCAGGCGCCGCGTAGAGCTTGGATAGCTGTGTTTTCGGCCCTGATTTCCTTTTGATTCATCGCTCTGAAAACTTCAAGCCTTATAATAGTCAATGTAGATATCTGCAATCGCTGACCGTGCGGCACAAAGCTTCTTTCCTCCTTGTGCCCTGCCTCAAGAACGGTTTGATCGCTGGGATTCCGAGTAGAAAGAGGAGATTCCAGTAGATCCGCCAAACAGAATTTGCAGCGGAAACGTCGGCGTTGGGACGCGGGCGAATCTCGGCTGATTTTGCATCGACTGTATACTTTACTTGCCCAGCGTTGGAAATCGGAATCAGGGGATTCGCGGCGGATTCAATCCGGCCAATGAAGCGATTATCGACGAGGAGAACAGTTGAGCCAGACCACCATACAACGGCCTCTTGCCAGCGCGGCTGAAGTACCGCTCTGCGTCGACCTGGACGGCACGCTCGTCAAGTCGGATACGCTTATCGATTCGCTGCTGGCAATGATGCGAACCCATCCTGTGCTGGTGTTCAAATTGCCCGGCCGGCTGCTGCGCGGCAAAGCCGCGTTCAAAGCCTTTGTCACGGAATCGGTGTCGCTGGATGTGGCCCATCTCCCCTACAACCGCCCGCTGCTCCAGTATCTTCAGCAGGAGCGCGCGCAGGGGCGGCCGATTTTCCTGGCTACCGGCGCCGATGTGCGCCTGGCCAACCGCGTCGCCGCTCATCTCGGCATCTTTACCGGGGTATTGGGATCCGACGGCGCAACGAACCTGACCGGAGAGAAAAAGCTGGATCGTCTGCGTGATCGCCTCGGTGCAGGGGAATTCGATTACATCGGAAACGATACGCCCGATCTGCCGCTACTGGCGCACGCGCATGAGCCGATGGTCACTAATCCGAGCCTGGGGCTGCGGATGGGGCTTCGCTCGCGCGGCATCAAGCCCACGCGCGAGTTTCTAGAGCGGCGCCATCCGGTAAAGTCCCTGGTGAAGGCGGTGCGGGTCCACCAGTGGGCCAAGAATCTCCTCATCTTTATTCCGCTATTCTGTTCTCACGCGGTGACTGCCGGCAAGCTGCTGACGGCACTCGCGGCCTTTTGCTGTTTCTCGCTCACCGCATCGTCAGCCTACATTGTCAACGATCTGCTCGACATTGAGGCTGACCGCCGCCATCCCCGAAAGAGCCGAAGGCCGTTTGCTTCGGGAGACCTGTCGGCTCTCTCCGGGCTCGCCGTTGTTGCGGTGTTTCTGGCAGCGGCTCTTGTCGGCGCACGGCTGCTGCATGGCCAGTTTCTCGCCTGGCTGCTTATCTACCTGGCTGCTACGCTGACCTACACGTGGTATCTGAAACGGATTGCGCTGTTGGATGTGCTGGCCCTCTCCGGTTTGTACATCATGCGGCTCCTGGCGGGCGCGGCGGCAACCCAAACGCCGATCTCGCACTGGCTGGCCGGTTTTTCGATGTTCCTGTTTCTATCGCTGGCCATCGTCAAGCGCTTCGCCGAGCTCGAAAACCTGCG
>PMWR01000008.1 GCA_003166055.1 Acidobacteriaceae bacterium | reverse complement strand
ATATATAAATGACTCTATTTATGGCGGAATACACTAGAGGTTGCGCGGGCCTGTTTAATGCGCGCGCTTCCGCCTGTAGCGCCAATCGCCGGACCAGTGGAGTTTCACTGCAACCTCTACGGACGCCCGCACACCACACAACCGAAACATGAAAGGGAAGACAATGACAAAGCCTGAAGCAGTTAATGAAGTACCAGAAGCTGAGGCTGCACTGGCGCAAGCTGAGATCACACTGATGGAGGCTCGCGTTCGAGAAGCCGAGAGCACACTGGCGCAGGCCAGGGCCGCGCACGCTCAGTCTACGCAACTCGGCGTCCTGGATGCGGAAGCCACGATCGCGGCGGCAAAAGCTGAACAGATTAAAACGCGTCGTCGCGAGCTGATCGCACAATTGCGTGTAGTGCGCGCAGAGTTGCGTGTACTGCTTCCTGAACTCGACCAGATGAGACGAGACATCCTCGACGGGCAGTCGATCCGCGACAACCTGCATCGTGCGCTCAGCATCCGTCAGGACCGCGTGAACGATCTGCACGCGGAGGAGCCCGCCACAGCCAATTACCTGCCGGATGACCCTGACGTTACCCGATGGCGCGCGGCGCTCAAAGAGGCGGAAGAGGTGGTCGTCACACTCCACGGCCAGATTCGCGAGCAGCCAAACCTTGAGAGGCTGCGAGTTCAGGGCGTCGAGCTTCAGCAGAGAGTCCAGGGGCTTCAGTATCGGGAGGCCAACACCTTGACTGCTCTCGACGCATTGAAAGGTCGCGGACATGCATCGTGGGGCGGGGCGCAGATCCCGGTAGCCGGTGGCACGCTATCCGGCGCGCATTGAGCTTGGCTCATCACGTGATGAGCCAACACCAGACGTTGGGGTTTCGTCTGGTCATGGAGAGCAAGCCGGTTCTCTCTTGGGGCCGGCCTGCTCCAGCCTTTTGAAGTTTAGAGCGACGGGGATTCGCTGCCCCGGAACTCTAAACGAACGGCACATTACCTCCTTGTGTGCCGTTCACCGCGTGCCTGCGGGTGGTTCCCGTCAGGCACGCCGCGCACAGGTTGTCTGTACGCCATTCAGGCAGCCTGTGCGTGCATTTTAGCTTTGACGATTGGAGACACGACATGATGTACGAATCCGAATCTGAAAAACAAGCGCAGGCTCTTATAAAATTCGCAAACAGTATCGGCCAGCCTGTTGGCCCACGGTGGCCTTGGCGCAAAGTACGGGAGCCGCTTACACACAGGCAGTGGCGTCACGCCGCAGGCATTGTGCGACGCTTCAACCTATACGCGAATGCCCAGCTCGAAGAAATTACGCCGTTGATGCGGCAGTTGTTCTATGAGGCCGCGGGCAGAGAGCGCAGGGCTTATCGCAAATGGGTCGCGTACAAACACCGGCGCTCGATGAGCTTTCTCACTGGCAAGATGAAAACGCCCCCGCCGTGGAGTTGCTGAACAAGATCCTCGCGCAACGTCAGCGACATGCAAGCATGGAGGCGAATGCAATGGCCACGAAGAAGCCGAAGAGCAGCAGCAAGAGCAGCGGCAAAGGCAAGCCGAAGAAAATCGCGGGTGTGTTTGTCACGCCCGTGGCGCCAAGAAAAAAGAACCCGCCACGTACTGCGTTCAAACCCGGAGGGCCGAACCCTCACGCTTTCAAAAAAGGCGAATCACCGAACCCTGGGGGCAAACCAGCCAGGGCCGACGCGCGTCTCTCGCGCAGCCTTTTAATAAACCTGAGCGCACATGCTCCTAACGACGTAACGGAGGCGATGAAGCTGCCGAAGGGCGCGTCTTGGAGTGCATGTCTGGCCCGCCGTCTGATAAACCTTGCTCTGCGGGGCGATCTCGAAGCGATGCGATTGATTGCCCACGCGACAGGCGACTTGCACAACAACGTGCACATCTTCGATGAGAGCATCACGGACAGGCCCATCATAGAGATTGTGTTCGTTGATGGAATCGACGGACGCCCGACTCCCGAGTTCTTGGCGACACACCCTGACTTCAAGACAGAGCAAAAGGCCCTGCCGCCATTTGTGCCGGTGGGAGAGGTCTTGGAGGACCAGTGAGGCTCTCTGGTAGGCTCAGAGCCAATTCTGGCCGCTGCTACTTGATTCCGTCACAGGCTCGCTCATAGCCCAAAGAGCAACCCTTGCTTAGAAGTTGGCGGCCTTTCTTTGTGTCCTTTGCTACTCCGCACCCATAGCTGTACGAATAGCCGAGCATCGTGCAACTCATGGCGTTGCTCGCGTCGCAGGCTCTGCTGGCAGTGACGTTCACCGCAGGGGAGGCGCATATCACGCTGCCAGGCTGGTAATCCCGCAACATGCCGAGATGAAAACAAGCTGCGCCGTTGCCTGCGTTGCAGGACTTTGAATAGAACCCCGTCGCCCTAGAAGCATCCTGCGCGACACCTTGGCCGAAGTCGTACATCAAGCCGAGATAGTAGCATGAGTTCGTTTTGCCGCCGCTGCAAGCCTGATTGAAGAGAGGCATTGCCTCGGAGTATCGTCTCTGATTCCAGAGAGCAGCGGCCAGTTGGTCGATCTCGACGATGTTTGGAGCTTGAGCGGGCGGGTTTGGATTCTCTACTGGCACAGGCTTCGGCTCTGGCTGCACCTCGGGTTGAGCCACTGCGGAATTAGAACTCTGTTCCTGCGTCTGATCATTTGCTTCTTCAACTTGTCGTTGGGCCTGCACTATATCATTCGGAAATGTAACGCCCTTTATTGTCCTTCCATCTGGGAGTGAAGCCGTGACAAATGCAAGTGATCTTGTTTGGTTTCCCCCTTGCGACACCATCGGGGTACCTGGCGGAACATAGCTGCATCCGAACTTTTCGAGCAATTTGAAGTCCGCCTTGCTCTTATCCGCGGCTTTATCCGAATCTGAATTACTCTGACCATTCTCCCCGACAGCGTCGATCCACGCAGCAAATGTGTTTGAATCCGGGCAGATGATTGCTCCGAATCCTATGAGACTGCGCGCTGCGACAACGTTGCCTTCTGGGATTGGCTCACGCGATGGCATTCTGAGAAGTAGGTTGCCAGCGCTGGAAGAGTTGCTATCTGGCGCCGGAATAGATACGGTTGGAGTGGTGTAGATATGCGCCGTGGTCAATTCGGCTGCATCATTGTCCGACTGTCCGGGGACCTTATTAGTTAGCTCGTTCTCGACGGTAAACATGCTAGGACTTTTGTTTTCGGAAAGGCTGATAGCGGCAAACCCTTCAATGAACTTTGTTGCGAACACAGGAATTCCTTCCTGAAGTTCGACACATCCCAGTTCCTTCGCTTTGCTGCTTCGGTTCCAAACCGAATTAAACATTTCCACGACCTTATCTGGAGCATGGTCTGCGTCTACCGCAGACAGAAGGCTCTGAGGGCAAACAATGGTGCAGCAAGTTGTGAAAGCGGGTTCGGAATAGTCGATGGGCTTTTCAGGCTCGACAGGTTTTTCGGGCTCCACAGGTTTTTCAGGCCGATTCGCTGTTACGATCCAACAAAGCGCCAACCCCACGGCGACGAGTCCCCAAAACAATCTTGTGCCGGATTTCACAGAATCCTCCTTGCAATTGGGACTTGCTGGCAGAACCTTGAGTGTCCCCCTTCGTTTTGAATGCGCCAACCATTCTACAGCGAATAAGCCTGTGCCTTGTCTTGAACAATTCCTACGCCCAATGTAAGCCATAGATTACATACAAGCGAAAGCATACAGCGATGCTGAAGGCATGGCAACGGACATTTGCGTGCGAATTGGTAGACGGATTCGCGTACTGCGGACCGAGCGCGAGTGGACTCAAGCCATGCTTGCCGACCACGCCGAACTCACACGCGAGCATCTTTCTGAACTTGAAAATGGACATAAGGAAATAGGTGCCAGGGCGCTGGAGAAAATTGCTCAAGCGCTCAGCCTCAGCCTGCACCAATTCTTTGAGGGCTTGTGAAGCCTTGTCGCCACAGTTCGCGGCGCGCGGTCTGTTGGCAGCCTGAAAGGCAGGCAGGCCAATTTGCTGACATGGTGTTGACACAGAAATAGCAAGCCGAGCGAACCGATTTTTTCTCTGCTTGCAAGTCCCTTATTTTAATGTATTTAGTGGAGCCGAAGATCGGAGTCGAACCGACGACCTGCTGATTACGAATCAGCTGCTCTACCAACTGAGCTACTTCGGCTT
>PMWR01000461.1 GCA_003166055.1 Acidobacteriaceae bacterium | reverse complement strand
GACGATGCCGCCGCCGAGCCGGAAATTGCCGCCGATACCGTCGACCTGGTCCGTATCTTCCGCGACATCCTGGAGCGCGCCCGCAAGCGCCCCGTGCTCGACCTTGAGGAAGACACCGCGACCGTCGGCCAGATGATCCAGTTTCTTGCGCGCCGCCTCACCATGGAAGACAAGCCCATCGCCCTGCGCCGCCTGCTCAGCCACACGCGCTCTGAGAAGGCGCTGGTGGCCATCTTCCTCGCACTGCTTGAGCTGGTCCGGCTGCAGGCGGTGCTGCTGCGCCAGGACCGCGCCTTCAGCGAAATCTTCATCAAGAAGCACACCGGCTTCGAAGCCGTGATGAACAACGGCGTCGCCAACGCGCTCGACGACTGGCGGTAAAACCAAGTTATTACATTTGTTAAAACGTCTGCTATGATGACAGCAGGAGGGTTTCCTATGCCCACAACCGCAAAGATCATCTCAGTTGGCAATTCCGCCGGCATCATCCTGCCCAAAGAAATCCTCGCAAAGCTCAACCTGGAAAAGGGCGACACGCTTTACCTCAATGAAACTCCCGCGGGCTTCCAGGCTAGCCCATACGACGAAGAGTTCGCAGCGAAGATGGAAGTCGCGGATCGCATTGTTCGCCGTTATCGCGATGCATTCAAGAAGCTGGCTGAGTAAGTGAAAGAGCCCATTTGGATTCGTGAATCTGAAGCGCTGGCGTTTCATGCCCATCAAATCGCCCAATTTGGCGGCTCTGACGGTGTCCGAGACCGAGGCTTGTTGGACTCAGCCCTGGCTCGTCCGAAGAATCTCTTCGCCTATGCAGAAACTGCGCTAACCCTGCCTGACCTGGCGGCAGCATACGCTTTCGGAATCTCCAGCAATCACCCTTTTGTCGACGGCAACAAGAGAACTGCGATGGAGGTTGCCTTCGTCTTTCTCGAGTTCAACGGGGCTTCCGTAACTGCCAGCCAGGAAGAGGCTTGTCTGACATTTCTGCGCCTTGCAGCGGGTGAAATCACTGAATCCGAATTGGCGCTTTGGCTTGCCGAACATACCACTGCTGAGTGAAACAAATAGCCTTCTTTCTAGCTGCCTCGCCAAAAGCTAATCTCCCGGATTTTCCCGCGGCTAATGCGTCTCTTGATCCGCTTTTCACCCGTCCGGTGTAGAATGAAGCCAGCAGAGCTGGATTCCCCCCGGTTCGCCGAGTAAGCAACTGCGCAAGATCGCGGTTGCCGGGGTTTTATGGACGCCAATTTATCCGGCTCTTCTCCCTCCTGCCACACTCCATCCCCTTTGTGTTTGCAATTCGAAATCGAGTACTTGCACTTCGACTCAACCATTGAGTCCCGATCATGGAGGCCCAGGCGCTCCCGGACCGTTTCCGGCCGCTTTGGAAATCTCTAATGGCCGGCCTGGCAACTGCAGTCGAAATCATCCGGGAAAGGCCTTCGCAGGCTGAAAAGAAGCGCAAGAAGCCGGCCAGCCGCGCAGGCATCGTTGTGTTCATGCTGGCCCTGCTCGGCGCTCTCGCGTACATCGGGTACCACCTCGCAAAAGACCTCACCGGCGTCACCATCACCAGCGCCTGGCCTTACTTCCTGCTTGCCTTGGCACTGCTGATTGCTCTCGGATTCGAATTCGTCAACGGCTTTCACGACACGGCCAACGCCGTGGCGACTGTGATTTACACCCATTCGCTCGATCCCAACATCGCCGTGGTCTGGTCCGGGTTGTGCAACCTGGCAGGCGTGCTCGCTTCCACTGGCACCGTAGCGTTTGCCGTCATAACGCTGCTTCCGGTCGAACTCATCCTTCAGGTCAGCTCCGGCGCCGGATTTGCCATGGTCTTTGCCCTGCTGATCGCCGCGATTCTATGGAACCTGGGCACTTGGTGGCTAGGCCTTCCGGCTTCGAGCTCTCACACCATGGTTGGCTCCATCATTGGCGTGGGCGTCGCCAACCAGCTCATGAGCGGCCGTACCGGCACTTCGGGCGTGGATTGGAGCCAGGCCGGCAAAGTGATCCAGGTTCTGCTCATCTCGCCGGTCGTCGGCTACACGGCCGCTGCCCTGCTCATGCTCTACGCAAAATATGGCGTGAAGCGCCCCCTGATGCGCATCCTGGCAGGCGTTCTCGGAGGCTTCGCGGCCGCTTTTCTTGCCAGTGTCCCTTTCAAGTCCTGGATCGCGATCACAAGCATTGCAGCATTTTTCGGTGTCGCCATCGTGCTGGCTTCGGGTTGGCTCGCCAATTATCCGGCGATCTTTGAGGCGCCCAAAGGCTACCAGCCGCCCCCGCTGCCCATCCGCGCCCTTATGGTCCTTTCCTGCACCGGCGTCAGCTTCTTTCACGGCTCCAACGACGGGCAGAAGGGCATGGGACTCATCATGCTGATCCTCATCGGCACCGTCCCCACGGCCTACGCGCTCAACCACGCTGTCACCGCTCAGGATATGCAGGCATTCATCGCGTCGTCGGAGCAAGCCGCGCACATCCTCGACCGCCATGTGAACAAGGCCGGCGTACTCGGCGCAGACCCACGCACTGAAGTCACCAACTACATCCGGACCAAGCAGATCCAGCCTGACACCGTGTTGGCGCTTCGGGACCTGGTCGAAAACCTCGATCGCGAAGTCATTCAATACAAGGAATTCAAGTCGGTTCCGCCCAGCCAGCAAACCAATGTCCGCAACGATATGTACGTCACGAGCGAAGCCCTCCGGCTCATGGACAAGAGCCACAATCCGGCCTTCGATCATGACGAAAGCGCGGTGCTCGCAAGCTACAAAAGCAAGTTGGACAAGACCACGCGCTTCATTCCCGTCTGGGTGAAAGTGGCCGTGGCCCTGGCTCTGGGGCTGGGCACCATGGTCGGCTGGAAACGCATCGTCGTCACCGTCGGAGAAAAAATCGGCAAAGACCGCCTGACCTACGCGCAAGGTGCTGCCGCCGCCATGGTGGCAATGGCCACCATCTTCGCCGCCGACACATACGGCCTGCCGGTGAGCACCACCCACGTACTCAGCTCCGGCGTTGCCGGGACCATGACCGCCAACGGCAGCGGGCTGCGTCTCTCCACCGTTCGCAACATCGCGGCGGGCTGGGTTTTCACGCTACCGGCCGCTGCACTGCTTTCGGGTCTGCTTTACTGGCTCTTCCGCGCCATCGCCTGAGCAATTGCCCCCACGCAGAGATCGCCGCGGCCTCCGCTCCAGTCGCTTGAAACCGCCCCTAAAGAACAGATCCTTATTGAATCTCCAAAAATCTTCGGTAACAATTCATTTCCTTTTCATACGACTCCTATATCCATTGGTGAGTCCGGAATCTGCAGCCCCCGCGCGACTGGACATAAATCCACCCCGACGTTTGGAGCATCAGCCATGTCCGATTTGGCAACAGCCGTTGCAGCCCGTCCACCCGCCGCTGCGATCCTCGACAAGAAGATGAAGAAGTCTCACGCCATGATCAGCGGGGGCGTGGTTCTGACAGCCCTGGTTGTCGGTCTCGGCTTCATTGGTTTCCACCTCATCCAGGACCTGAATGGGATCATACTGAGCAGCGTCTGGCCCTGGGTACTGCTCGTCATCGCCCTTTTGATCGCGCTCGGCTTCGAGTTCGTCAACGGCTTCCACGACACTGCGAACGCCGTCGCCACCGTCATCTACACCCACTCGCTCGATCCCAACATCGCGGTGGTCTGGTCGGGACTCTGCAACCTGGTGGGCGTACTCACGTCCTCCGGCACCGTAGCCTTTACCGTCATCACCCTGCTGCCCGTCGAACTCATCCTCCAGGTCAGTTCCGGCTCCGGGTTCGCCATGGTCTTCGCGCTGCTGATTGCTGCGATTGTCTGGAACCTCGGCACCTGGTGGTTTGGACTGCCGGCGTCCAGTTCGCACACCATGGTNNGGCTCCATCATCGGCGTCGGCCTGGCCAACCAGTTGATGAACGGCCACAACGGCACCTCGGGCGTCGATTGGGAACAGGCTACCAAGGTTTTCAAGGTTCTGCTCATCTCTCCGCTGGTCGGTTTCGGCGCCGCGGCGCTGCTGATGGTCTATGCCAAATTCGGCGTAAAGCGCCCCATATTCCGCGTCGTGGCCGGGCTCATAGGCGGCTTTATCGCTGGATATCTTGGACTAGCCGTTTTCGGCACCTGGCTCTGGGCCGGCAGTTTCGCAGTGTTCGCCGGTGTCATCATCGTGCTGGCCTCGGGCTGGCTCGCCAATTACCCGGCCATCTTCGAGTCCCCCAAGGGCACCAACCCTCCACCATTGCCGATTCGCGCCCTGCTCATCCTCACCTGCTCCGGCGTCAGCTTCTCCCACGGCTCCAATGACGGTCAGAAGGGCATGGGACTCATCATGCTCATCCTCATCGGCACCGTGCCCACCGCCTACGCCCTCAACCACGCGGTCTCGACACGCGATGTACAGTCCTTCATCGCCGCATCCGAGCAGGCCGGCCACATCCTCGACAAGCACATCGACAAGAACGGCGTGCTCGGCGCCGACGCCCGTACGGAGGTCACCGACTACATCCGTACCAAGCAGATTCAGCCCGACACCGTCCTCGCGCTCCGCGAACTGGTGGAAGACCTGAACCACGAAGTCGGCCTCTACAAGGAGTTCAAGTCCGTTCCGCCCGGCCAGCAGACCAACGTCCGCAATGACATGTACGTCGCCAGCGAAGCCATCCGCCTGATGCAGAAGAACCA
>PMWR01000360.1 GCA_003166055.1 Acidobacteriaceae bacterium | reverse complement strand
CTTCCACGGCGATGTTTATCTTTGATCTCGCTGAACGTACAGCTCGATGGGGCGCTTCAAAGCTTTGCAGGACTCCATTGGAATGTCAGCCAGCTTTATCTCGGCAAAGTGTGCGAAAGAGTCCGCCGTTACCCGGCTTGAATCAAACGCCTGGAGCTTGTCCTAAATACCTAACATCTGGGGTGAGATTGACCAAGTCAAACTCTAGTGCGTACATTTTCGTATACAATATAGCCGAGACACGCACGTTGCACGAAAGCAATGGATCGCGCGTCTCTGGTTACGCGGCAATCATCGAAGACCCGCCCGTCCCCTCGCAAGATGCGGCGCACGACATTGCTGAAAGGAACAGATCATGCAACCTGCTAATTCCTCGCCCCAGGTCCCTGAAGCTTCCGACGCGGCACATCCAGAGCTGCTCGCGGGGGAGAATGAAATGTCTTTGCGGCGCTCCAGCGGCGCTGTCAACCGCAGGCATTTTCTAGCTGGTGTAGCAGGCGCAGCATTGCTGGCGGCCGTTGATCGGTCGAAGGCTCTGGCCGCCGTCGTCAACGACGTCACGGTTAACCTGGCAAAAGTCGCGACGGCTTCGGCATCGTACACCTCAGGAGATACCAAAGTGGCGGCCCTGAACGATGGATTTGATCCTGTCAATTCGCATGATCAGAGCCATGGCAGTTACGGCAATTGGCCGCACACAGATGCGCAATGGGTGCAGTATGAGTGGAGCAAGCCGGTCACCACAAACCGCGTGGAAGTGTATTGGTGGGTCGACGGCGAGGGAGTGGGCGCACCGTCCTCCTACCGGGTGATGTATTGGAATGGCAGCGAGTTTGTGCCTGTCTCGAATGCGAAGGGACTGGGTGTGGATCCAAACGGTTTCAACAGCACCAGCTTCGATGAGGTCAAGACAGACAGGCTGCGTCTTGATATCAGCTCGGACGGCACACATTCGACAGGGGTTCTGGAGTGGAAGGTCTACAGCAGCGGGCCGGTGCCACTCTTCCCGCCTAACGTTGAAGCGGGCGTGGATCGCGCGGTGGTGCTGGGCGGAAAGACCTATCTGTCAGGTAAAGCCGACTGGCTGATGCCGACAGCCGCATCGCACGTGCGATGGAGCAAGACCTCGGGGCCGGGCCAGGTTGTTTTCGCAGATGCCGCTTCGGCCGACACGACGGCGACCTTCTCGGAGCCGGGCGAGTATGTGCTTGAGATCACGGCATTCGGCGATAGGGAAAACAGCAAGTCGAGCCTCACGGTGCAGGCCGAAAAAGCTCCTCCCAAGGAGAGGCTGAACGTGGTCTATACGACGCGTTACGCAATCGACAACCCGATGTGGAACGAGCGCGCCAAGACACTGATTGTCGACTGGATTCCGCATTGCGTGGAGCAATGCGAACGCACCGACCTGAAGCAGGGACAAGGTGGCCTGGACAATTTTATTGAGGCTGCGAAGGCGCTCGGCGGTGAGCCGC
This sequence comes from Acidobacteriaceae bacterium, assembly GCA_003166055.1. Next base: position 1,831 of record PMWR01000360.1, on the reverse strand, counting down.
ACGGACGTCATAAGGGCTACGTCTTCTCGAACGCGTGGGTGCACCAGACGGTGGAGTCGATGTGCATTGCACTCATGGTGGATGCGCAGGGAGACCCGGACATCATTGCTGCGCAGGAAAAGATGAAGGTGACACTGGAGAAATGGATTCCCATCATCCTTGCGGCGCAGGAACACGACGGGTATCTACAAACGGCGTATACGCTCGCCGACCGCAAACAGTGGCCGGAGCGCTGGTCTCCTGATCATCGCGGCAATCACGAAGGGTATGTCGCGGGCTATTTCATCGAGTCAGCGATCAACCATCACACGCTGACCAATGGGCAGGATTTGCGGCTTTACAACGCAGCCAAGAAGCTGGCCGACTGCTGGGTGGCCAACATTGGACCAGGCAAGAAGGATTGGTTCGACGGTCACCAGGAAATGGAACAGGCGCTGGTGCGCTTTGGCCGATTCGTGAACGACACGGAAGGCAACGGCCTGGGCGACGATTACATTAAGCTGGCGAAATTCCTCCTCGACTCGCGCAAGGGCGGGCAGGAATACGATCAGAGCCATTTGCCGCCCATCCGCCAATACGAAGCGGTGGGACACGCGGTGCGCGCGACGTACTTCTACTCCGGCATGGCGGACATTGCGGCGGAGACCGGCGATCAGGACTACCAGAGCGCAGTACTGGCACTTTGGAACAACATGGTCAACAAGAAGTTCTATGTGACGGGCGGCATTGGGAGTGGAGAGACGTCAGAAGGCTTCGGCCCGAATTACTCGCTGCGCAACGAAGCTTATTGCGAGTCCTGCTCCAGTTGCGGTCTCATCTTTTTCCAGTACAAGATGAACCTCGCTTATCACGATGCGAAGTTCGCCGATTTGTACGAGCAAACCATGTATAACGCGCTCTTTGGCGCGGTAGACATGGAAGGCAAGAACTTTTGCTACACCAATCCGCTGGTAAATTCGGAGCGCACGCCATGGCATGTTTGCCCGTGCTGCGTGGGGAATATTCCGCGCACGCTGCTGATGGTGCCGACATGGAGCTACACCAAGGGGCCTGATGCGTTGCATGTGAACCTGTTTATAGGGAGCCGCGTGAATGTGGGCAAGATCGCCGGCACCGATGTACAGGTCGTGCAGAAGACCGAGTATCCATGGAAAGGCGCGGTCGCCATCACGATCAACCCGGATGAGGCAAAGACCTTCAGCGTGCATGTGCGCGTGCCCAACCGCGCTACCTCGAAGCTCTATACGAAGACGCCCAAGGTCGATGGCTTGAAGCGGCTGGCGATAAACGGTAAACCGGTCACGGCGCACATCATCAAGGGCTATGCGGTCATTACGCGCCGCTGGGAACGCGGCGATACCATCGAGATCGAGCTACCAATGGAAGTGCAGCGGATCAAAGCGGATGCGCGCATCAAGGCCGATGACAGCCTGGTGGCGCTGCAGTATGGACCGCTCATTTATAACGTCGAGACAGCTGACCAACACAATCTTGACCTTGCTTTGAGCAACGACCCGCTCAAAGCTGAATGGCGGCCCGATTTGCTCGGTGGCGTGATCGTCATTACAGGTAAATGGCAGGATGGTACGCCGATGCTCGCTGTTCCGAATTATGCGCGCATGAACCGCGTGCCCCAGGAACATCCGGAGATTGCGGGTGACGGCTCGGTAAACTACGCGCCGGGCGCAACGAACAACAGCGCCAACAAGAACAAACCGGCCGGAAACGCGGCGGCAGCCTTCCCTGGAGCAACGATACCGGCAACCGCGACGCCCCGTCACCGCTACCAACGCAAGGTTCAGTCCAAGGTCTGGATGCAATCAATCGTCTA